>WTCN01000202.1 GCA_013138555.1 Methyloprofundus sp.
AGTGCAAACTTTTTACATTATCATCTTTGCTAGATTTGGCAATACCTATTTTAAAAAGTGTACGGTAGTGAAATAAAATTAAGGGAATGATTCACGATGGTCTGTAAGGGTTATATAACAAGCAAATAAACAAGGACACGTAAACAGTTGGCTGCGTTCGTTTCTTACTATTTTATCTAACATTACTTAGCCTGTTATTACTCCCTTCTTAGCCAAAAATAGTCTATATTTATAAGTATAGAAACCAATAGGGTCAGAGTAATTGATTTTAGGCGGGAAGATAAGAAATATAGAGAAAATCATTAATTCTGACCCCTTTGATTTTATAAAATTATTACACCATGAAGCAGTGTTGGGTTAGCTTGTTGCGCTGACGCTTAACAAGCTAGCCCAACCTACGCGCTTATATCAATCCCACCCCCTTTATTTTTCACCCCACAAATTCCGCCTAGGGCACACATACTGGTATTTTTAAAAGAGGCATTAACTTCACTCCAGCTCTTAAAAGCTTTGTGAATCCATTAAACTCTGTGGTTTAATGAAATCTAAGGTGAATGCCGTGTACCAGGAGTATGAGCATGAAGTATAAAAATATTGAAAATTTGATGGAAATATTGGCGCAATTTATTCGTAGTCAAATACAGGATGAAAGTGCTGAGCAGCTTGTTCTTTTTGCACAACAATACTTTAAATTTGGCGCTTTTGAGGAGATAGCCGATAGATCAGTTGAAGATTTATATGGTGCGGTGTTATCGCATTGGAATCTATTTTTAGAGTTGCCTGCAAATAAGGAAAAAATCCATATATATAACCCCACAGTTGAGGAGCATGGTTGGCAAAGTACCCATACAGTGATTGAAATAGCACTATCTGACAGGGCCTTTGTGTTGCAATCAGTGACCATGGAAATTAACCGCTATGGTTTGGCTAATCAAATGGTATTGCATCCCGTTTACTGGGTGCGTAGAGATGCAACTGGCAGGTTGATAGAACTTGCTAAAGTGGCACAAGAGGGAGCATTACAAGAGAGTGTATTGCATATAGAAATCAATAGGCAAAGCGATGAAGATTTAATCAGGCAGTTGCAGCAAAGCTTGAAAAAAATCCTGTGTGATGTGCGCTCGGCAACAGAAGACTGGCTTGACTGTGTGGAGAAAATACAGCAGGAAATTACCCTGCTGACAGAACAAAACAGGCCAGAATTGAATGAAGCCATTGAATTTTTGCAGTGGTTAGAAAATAATCATTTTGTTTTTTTAGGATACCGTGAATATCGTATTGCCGAGCAGGAAGGGCAATATGGCTTCAGTGTAGTGGATAAGACTGGGCTGGGTATCCTGCGCGATACCATAGCCCCTATTCCTAAACAAAATTTCCTTCCCATTAGTGATGATGCTTATCAATTATTCAATACTGATAACCCGCTAATGATTACCAAGGCCACCAGTAAGTCAACAGTGCATCGTCCTGTGTTTATGGATTATATCGGGATTAAGCAATATGATGCGGAAGGCGGAGTGATTGGTGAAAAACGCTTTTTAGGATTATATGCTTCATCTGCCTATTCCTGTGAATTAAGCAGTATTCCGCTGGTGCGTAGCAAAATAAAAACGCTGCTGTCGCAATCTGAATTTGTGACTAGCAGCCATACCGAAAGGTCGTTGTTATTTGTTTTAAATTCGCTTCCGCGAGATGAATTATTTCTGGCCAGTTTAAATGCCTTATCTGAGTGTGCGACGGGGGTATTGCAATTACAGGAACGACAACGTGTCCGTGTCTTTATTCGTCATGAAGTCTATGGGCGCTTTGTTTCCATATTGGTTTTTGTCCCCAGAGAGAGATATAACACTGAGTCGCGCAAAAAAATACAAGCAATTTTGCTGGATATTTTTAGGGGCAGTGACTTGGATTTTAGTGTCAATCTTACTGAGTCAATCCTGGCTAGAATACATTTTATTATTCATAGCAAAGAAGAGTGTTGTATCGCCTATGATGTTAAAGAAATAGAGCAACGTATTGTTGAAATTCTATCGGATTGGCATGATGAACTAGAAGCTGAATTACATTTCTCTTATGGTGAAGCCGAAGCGAATGACTATTTACAAGCCTATCGGGATGGGTTTTCTGCTGCCTATAGAGAAGCTGTTTCTGCGCGAACGGCATTACTGGATTTAAAACGTTTTGAGCAGATTGAGCAAGATGGCTTATCTGCTTTAGGGTTTATATATAGCCCGTTGACGGCGACAGGGCAAAAGCAACTGTACTTTAAATTGTATTGTTTTGGCAAGGTGGCCTCTCTGTCGCGTAGTTTGCCTATGCTGGAAAATATGGGTGTCAAAGTCTGTAGTGAACGTCCTTATGAAATTAAAAAGCATGGACAGGATAAGTCCTTCTGGATTCATGATTTTGGTTTAGATTATGAGCAAGTTGCAGAATTGAATATTGAGGCATTAAAACCCCGCTTTCAAAAAGCATTTGAGCAGTGCTGGGAGGGACGCGTCGAAAATGATGGTTTTAATGCTCTGGTGATGAGCGCAGGTCTGACCTGGCGGGATATTAATATATTGAGAGCGCTGTATTTTTATCTCCGGCAGATTGGCATTGCCTTTAGTCAAAGCTATGTGGAAAAAACTTTGGTCCATAATGCCTGTGTTGTTAAGTTGCTGGTTAAATTATTTAGTCAGCGATTCAATAATAAAAGTGCTTTTGAACTTGATATGGGGGAATCTATTGTCGAGATAGAGAATTTGATTGAGCAAGTTAAATCTCTGGATGAGGACCGGATTCTAAGGCGTTATCTGAATTTAATATTGGCTGCAGAGCGCACTAACTTTTTTAAAGAAACGGTTGATGAATTAGGCGTTCCCTATTTTTCAATTAAATTCAATTCGGCAAGGATTGATGGTATTCCCTCTCCGGTGCCTTTTGTCGAGATATTTGTTTATTCACCGCGTGTGGAAGGGGTGCATTTACGGGGTGGCTCTGTCGCAAGAGGCGGGTTGCGTTGGTCAGACAGGCGTGAAGATTTCAGAACCGAAGTCTTAGGCTTGATGAAAGCCCAGATGACTAAAAATTCAGTTATTGTACCGACTGGGGCAAAAGGTGGTTTTGTGGTTAAAACCCAATGTTCAAAAGAGGCCATGGCAGAGGAGGGTATCGCATGTTACCGGCTTTTCATCAAAGGTCTGTTAGATATTACTGATAATTATGCTGCAAATGAAGTGATTAAACCTGCACAGGTGACTTGCTATGATGGCGATGACCCCTATCTGGTTGTTGCGGCGGATAAAGGAACAGCGAGCTTTTCAGATTATGCCAATGGCCTGGCACAAAGGTATCGCTTCTGGCTGGGTGATGCTTTTGCTTCAGGTGGCTCTGCTGGCTACGACCATAAAGAGATGGGAATTACCGCGCGAGGTGCCTGGGTATCCGTGCAGCACCATTTTGATATTTTAGGGCTAGATATTCAGAAGGCAAGTTTTACTGTCGTGGGTATTGGCGGAATGGCGGGTGATGTTTTTGGTAACGGGATGCTGTTATCAAATAAAATTAAGCTGGTCGCAGCATTTAATCATGAATCAATTTTTCTTGATCCTAATCCAAATACAGACAGTAGTTTTCAGGAGCGGCAGCGGTTATTTCTGTTGCCTAGGTCTGGCTGGGGGGATTATGACCCCACATTGATTTCTGCCGGTGGTGGTGTTTATTCACGACAAGATAAAGTGATTGTGTTAAGTAATAATATTAAGAGGACATTGGCGATTAATGATACACAATTATCACCTAATGAACTGATTAAAGCGATCTTATCGGCACCAGTGGATTTACTCTGGAATGGTGGTATTGGTACTTATGTAAAAGCGGAAGCTGAGCTAAATAGTGAGGTAGGAGATAGGGCAAATGATGCGTTGCGTATTAGTGGTAAACAATTACGCTGTAAAGTGGTCGGGGAGGGGGGGAATCTAGGGTTTACCCAAAGAGGGCGTATAGAGTATGCACTCAATGGCGGCTGTATTAATACCGATTCAATTGATAATTCTGCAGGGGTGGATTGCTCTGATCATGAAGTCAATATAAAAATCCTTTTAAATAGCTTGTTGTTACAAGATGATATGACAGCGAAGCAACGGGATTTATTACTCGTCAGTATGACTGACCAGGTTGCTAAACTGGTCTTGAATAATAACTACCAGCAAAACTATGCGATTACCATGATTCAAAATGAATCCGTTGTTGAGTTGCAAGGTTTAAAGCAATTAATTAATACGCTGGAAAGTAAAGCACATTTAAATTGTTTATTAGAAAACCTACCGAATGATAAAGTGATGCAGGCACGTAAAATATCGGGTCAGGGAATGACACGACCTGAAATATCGGTATTACTTGCTTATACCAAGCAGCTTTTAAAAACTGAACTATTATCCGAGTCAGAGTGTATTAATCTAGAGCTTTTTAAACATGTTTTATCAGATTATTTTCCTCAGCAGTTGCAAACGGCTTATGTTGCAGAAATACAAAAACATCGCCTGGGTAAAGAAATTGTTGCAAATCAATTAATTAATAGCTTAGTGAATCGACTGGGTATTGTTTTTCCACATCGGTTTATGCAAGAGTTAAATTGTTCCGTTGCTGAATTAGTGAATACCTATAATCTGGTTTGTCGTGTTTTTGAAATCAATGCAATATGGAAAATGCAAAGTGAGTTAGATAGCTCAGTGAGTGGCAAGGTATTAGAGAATATTAAGTTGCGTATTAGAAAACTGGTTGAGCGTGCTATGTACTGGTTTGTACGGAATGAGTCTCAACCGGAAGTCGCAGAGCATTATGTAGAAAATGTTGAGGAATTAGCGGAAGGCGTAAGTGGGCTGGTGACCGAGCAGGAGCAGAAGCAGATAGATCATACGGTTGATAAACTGATTAATGAGGGGGTCAGTGCACCATTAGCGTTAAAAATTGCTCAAAGTGATGCCTTATTTGCTTGCTTAAATGCAATTAAAGTACATAAAAATAGTCAGCATTCATTAGTAGAAGTGACAAGAGGTTTATTTCAACAGGCTTGTGAGCTTAATTTAGTCTGGTTACGTAATCAAATTATACAATTGCCTAAAGAAACAACCTGGGAGGCTTTATCTCGGCGCGCAATGATTGATGAATATAATCAGATCAGTTGTGTACTATTACAAAGTGTTCTTGCTGAAGAAGACCCTACTTTCGCGGGAAAATTAGAGTCATGGCAGATTAAAAATAAAATAGCTTTTGAACGCTATATGGCTCTGATTAGTTCCGCAGAAGCGGACGATGCAGTGCAGCTAGAAAAAATTGTGGTGATTTTAGGGACTAGCTGGAATTTAACGGTTTATGGAAATTAGCAATATTTACCGAGAACATTGCTGGCCCTGAGCTTATATCCCGCTTTGTATTCGTCATTCCCGCAGTCTTTTTAGCGGGAATCTATTGCTTAACCCGAACTCAGCTTGTGTACTCCCTTGCTTCACGTTGGAAGCTAAACAAAACCAATGTAAATGGAAAGTATTTTCAGAATAGCTTTACAATACTTATTAAGTATATTATAAATAGCTAATGTAATTTGTTGCTCAGGAGAATACTATGAAAAATAACGTTAATATCCAGCGTCGTCAGCTTTTAAAATTTGCAGGTGCTGGTGTCGCAGCAACTGCTGCACTAACTACATTTCCTGGGCTGCTAAGTGCCAAGGCAATGAGAGTGAGTGGTCAGCCATCACTTGAATTTAATCCTGATGTTGAAATAAGCCTGACTGAAGAAGTTAAGTATGTCCCCATATTTAATGGTCCACAAACCCGGGTCTGGAAAGTGCTTGGTAAAGTATTAAAAGGTGAGCAAAGTGTTATTACTAACGATGATAAAAGCTATCTCGCACCAACCATTCGTTTGCATAAAGGTCAGAAAGTTCGAATTTATCTAAAAAACAAACTGCCTTCTGCAACAATATTACATTGGCATGGTTTGCACGTACCTTCCAAAATGGATGGTAACCCCATGTATGCAATTGCCAATGGTGAAACCTATGTGTATGAATTTGAAATACTCAATAGGGCAGGGACATATTGGTATCATGCGCATACTCATGGTCTAACGGCAAAGCATGTTTATTCAGGCCTTGCGGGGTTATTTATTGTTAGCGATGATGAAGAGCAGGCACTTAAATTACCTGATGGAGAATTTGATGTGCCTGTGGTTATTCAGGATCGTAATTTTGATCAGCAAAATCAGCTGCAATATAGTAATCATATGATGCAGCGTATGCATGGTTTTCTCGGTGATCAAATTATGATTAATGGCCGGCCTGATTTTGAATTACCCGTTGCAACGCGTGCTTACCGAATGCGCTTATTAAATGGTTCTAACTCACGTATTTATAAACTGGCCTGGGATGATGGCACACCGATGAAAGTCATTGCTACAGATGGTGGGCTTTTAGAACGTGCTGAAACGCTGCCTTATTTAATGCTCGCACCAGCAGAACGGCGTGAAATCTGGGTTGATTTTAGTGATAAGCAAATAGGCACTGAATTAACTTTGCGTAGTCTGGAATTTTCTTCAGGGGGTATGGGGATGATGGGAGGTGGCATGGGTGGCCGAGGGATGATGGGGGGTGTGGGAGGTGGAGAATTAGCTTCTGGCAGTGATTTTTCTGTTCTTAAGGTTCGTGTTAGTAAAAAGGCCTCTAGTAATGATGTTTTACCGAAACAATTAAGTCAAATAAAAGCATTACGTCTGGCCGATGCTGAAAACCCTCAGTCACCAAGGCGCATAACGTTATCCATGCGGCATATGTCCGCATTATTAAATGGCCGCTCTTATAAAATGAATGATATCAGGGAAGACGAGATTTTTCCTGTTAATACTCTGCAGTTGATGGAATTTGATAATGGCTTTCATGGTATGGGAGGTATGGGGATGATGGGAATGCCGCACCCTATGCATTTGCACGGAGAGCAATTTCAGGTCGTTAAGCGTGAAGTTAAATCCAAATCTGGAAGAGGGTATTCTTCAGTGTCCGAAGGTTTTCTGGATAAAGGCTGGAAAGATACCGTACTGGTTATGCCGGGTGAAAAAGTCACCATCTTAAAACCTTTTAATGACTTTACGGGCCTTTTTATGTATCACTGTCATAATCTGGAACATGAAGATATGGGGATGATGCGCGATCTATTGGTGAAATAGAAAAACGGCTATTCACTTTTATCGGGGCAGTTTTTAGCTATGAATATGTCAGTGAACAATCGTGGCTAAAATAAGTAACGGGTATTGATTTAAGTCAATGACTTCTCTAAGTTAAGTTGATACATTGACCCCTTAACCCCAAGGGGTATATACCTGGTGTTGTAGGATGGGCAAAGCGCTAGCGTGCCCATCATGCCTCAGCACATCCTATAAGTTTATAATGATTTAAAGTGGAAATTTAACTTCTGAAAGTCTATAGACAAAAGATAAAGAGACAGTTTATGCAAACAAGCAAACAAATTGATATTAAAGGCATGCAATGTGGCGGTTGCGAGTCTATTATTGAAGAAGCAGTTTCTGCAATGGAGGATGTTTTTGAAGTTAAGGCTGATTACCCTACTGGTCAGTGTCAGCTTAGTTTTGCAAACGACAAAGTCAGCCTTGAGGATATTTATAAAACCATTGAACAAAGCGGCTATGAAATTGATTTAAGCTCAGTGAGTAATAAAGGCAAAGGCAATGTTTTCATCAAAATCAGCTTGTCCTTATTAGCGTTGATTGGCATCGTTTTATTAATGGTTTTCTCGCGCAAATTATGGCATCAATTCAGTGTGCCTGATATTAGCTCGCAGTTAAGCTACAGCATGATTTTCGTCGTTGGCTTGATTACCGGATTGCATTGTATCGGCATGTGCGGCAGTTTTGTCATCGGTTATACAGTCAAAGATGCCGAGCAAGGCCATTCAGCTTATTTATCGCATTTATTGTATGGCGCAGGAAAAACAATTTCTTATGCGATGTTTGGAGCATTGTTTGGCTTTATTGGTTCGGTAGTCAGTATTACCCCGTTTATCAGTGGCGTGAGTATCTTATTGGCAGGAATATTTTTAATTATTTTTGGCCTCAATACGCTAAATTTATTTGCTGCATTAAGGCGGGTACGGATTAAACAGCCTGAAGCAATGGCACGTTATGCAAACAAAAAACGGCGTAATTCACGTAGCCCTTTCTTTATTGGTTTTTTTTCCGGCTTTATACTCGGTTGTGGTCCCCTGCAAGCTATGTATATCATGGCAGCAGGTAATGCTGATCCGCTGGTAGGGGCAAAGTTTCTGGCAGCGTTTGGTTTAGGTACTTTACCGGCCTTGCTCGGTTTTGGCATGGCTACGCGCTGGCTTTCAGGATCAATGACTCACCGCATCACTCAGGTCTCTGGTGTTATTTTGATTGTTATGGGAAGTATGATGTTAAACAAAGGATTGATGAAAACCAAGTCTGGTTATGATTTTAAATCAATGAGTACAGCCCTGATTCAACAACTTAATAATGTTTAAGGGGAGGGGGACTTTTTCAATCAGCTAAATTCAGCAATCATCGGCATCCTTCATTAGGCCATTTGCATCTTTATTTCATTTTCCATTCGCAAGGTTGAAACCTTCGCCTTTTAGGCGAACAGATTTATCTCTCATAGTCATTATGAGAAAAGAGCTGTGTAGGATGGGCAAAGGGCTTTTTCGTGCCCATCTTTTACGG
>WTCN01000151.1 GCA_013138555.1 Methyloprofundus sp.
GATCTTCGGCAAATGTATCGAGAAGCAGGGCATCTACGGATAGGTAGGGCGCCATTGCGGCTATGCTTGCCTCATCCTTTACACGAAAGGCCTGTATCACAGGTCCGCTCCATCGTCAGATTATTAAGAAAATCAGCTTTCATATTCCCGGTGTGACGGGGGCGAGCATCCAGCCGGTTGGTGTAGTAATTGATGATGCACGCAAATGGGCTTTAGTCGCTTTAGGGCCGGCTAATCGTGTCGCCTTGATTAATGCGCAGACATTGGAAGTTGAAAAGTATTTTCTGGTCGGACAGCGGGTCTGGAATCTGGCTTTTTCACCTGACCAGTCGCATGTTTATACAACGAATGGTATGAGTAATGATATTTCCATTATTGATATGGAGAGTCTGAAAGTCACCAAGTCTATTGCAGTAGGACGCTACCCCTGGGGACTTGTGGTTAAGCCTTAAGTGGCACTGCATGGGACAAAAACAAGTAGGGTGGGCAGTTTTTTTTGCCCACCAATAAAGCTGACCACGGTGGGCAGAAAAGATTGCCCACCCTACGCGTTATGGCTTGTCCCGTGTTAAATATATAGCCAAATATCCTCAGAAACTGTTTCCCTTTTAGTTAGTGTGCCGCCCCATTATTCATTCCTTATGAGCTTACGCAACCAAATCAGTATTAGAATTTTACTTATCGCGCTTTGTATCTTAATTTTAGGCGGTTCAATTGCTATCTGGCAGGCTCGCAAGTCTGTCAGTAAAGAAGTG
This sequence comes from Methyloprofundus sp., assembly GCA_013138555.1. GTDB lineage: Bacteria > Pseudomonadota > Gammaproteobacteria > Methylococcales > Methylomonadaceae > Methyloprofundus. The sequence goes on from WTCN01000151.1 coordinate 756, forward strand.
GACTCTTCTATTCATCTGGCTTTGCAGCTAATTAAATTAGGCATGGGGTCGGTCAACGCCGGTGAGAATGATTGGTTATATCGTTTAAGCGCCCTGGAGCAAACCCGGCACTTAAAAATTCAGTTGAAACAGGCATCCGGTGATATTTCCAGCATTACCCAGCACCAGCCAACCGCTGATGATGAAGAAACACCGCCCGAATGGTTTATCAATTTGGTGGTGAGTGATTACCCTAAAGCTGAATACCCAATAACCACCTTTGATCAGCAACTTATCACGCTGATCATTCAGGCGAACCCGCTGGATGAAATTACCGAAGCCTGGCATGAAAGTATTGCTTTTTTTGGCTCAGTATTATTGCTTGTACTGCTAACCTTTCTGGCGGTTCATCTGGTTTTTAAAAAGGCGCTAAAAGCCATCACCACAATCGTCGAAAGTCTTCAATGTGTTGAAACCGGGGAGTATCAGAAAAAGCTACCCGATTTTGCTACACAGGAATATGACAGTATCGCTAAAGCGATTAATCATATGATCGATGTACTGGAAAACACGCGACAACAAAACCAGTCTTTGACTCAGCATTCACTGAAAATTCAGGAGGAAGAAAGGCAGCATCTATCACAGGAGCTGCATGATGAGCTGGGGCAGTCGCTTACCGCCATTAAGGTCTTGTCTGCAAGCGCAGCGCATGAAAACTCTGACACTAAAAAAATCACCGGATCAATCATTGATATTTGTGATCACTTGATGACTGTGGTGCGTTCAATGATGCAACAATTACATCCGCTTATTTTAACTGAACTGGGTTTGGCCGCAACACTGGAGGATTTAGTCAATCATTGGAATGAAAGACATTCAGCGATGAATTTGACATTACACTATGATGAGAGTGTGGATGATTTGAGTAACACAAGTACTATTCAGGTATACCGGGTGATACAAGAATGTCTGACGAATATCGTCCGTCATGCACACGCCAATGAAGTCACGATCAGTTTAACCATTGCCCCTGACGCAAATAAATTGCATTTGCAGGTGATTGATAATGGACAGGGATGTAGCCTTGACAATATGGCGACTGGCTTTGGCTTATTAGGTATACAAGAAAGAATCAAGTCATTATCTGGCAGTTTCGATTTACAATCACAGCCCGGTGAAGGCATGAAAATTAGTGCTTATATTCCCATGGATTGAAAAGTTGCCCACTTTCTTTTGGGAAAGTGAGCTTTACTTAAATATAGCTACTTAACGCTTTTCATCCTCTTCTTCGCCAATTTCCCATTCCTCTATTGCAACTTCTATAATTTTCCCTGTTGCCGCATCGACTTCAACCTTGGTTTCTACTCCCTGAGAATTAACAATGTCAAATTCATACGTTGCATCGCCATTATCTTCAATTTCATATTCAACCTCTTTGATAACGCCAGGGTAAGTCTTTAGTGCGATTTTCGCCGCATCTTCTTCAGTCACTTTCATATGACGCTTGAAAGCCAGACTATTAACAGATTTTACTTCACTTTCTGTTTCAGTGATTTTACCACTCCGGACATCACACATAAATTCCCACTCAAAGCCATTGGCATCGCGTAGCTCGAATTCATAGAAAGGCTTACCCGCTACATTGAGTTTTTCCAGTTTGACTAAATCGCCTGTTTTTTGTTTATAAATAGCCGAGATGCATTTTTCCAGGCCTTGATCTGCGGCTTGTGCTGCACCGATAGCCATAGCACTCAGTAAAACTGTACTAATGAGAGAGGTTTTTTTCATGATAAACTCCTAATTAAAGCAAAATATATTCCCAAACAATAGGAAAAATTCCTATTTTTTGGGAATTATATAGGTATTTAGCCCACCAGGCCATTTTTTTTCGCGTATTGTTGAATTTCTTGCGGGTTCGCTAAGTCTAATTTTTTGCGTATTTGGGTTTGGCAATTAAAAGCGGTTTTTAATGAAACCCCCAAACCTGTGGCAATATCTGAAATACTGTAGTTTTCAGCGAGTAAACAAAAAACATTAAACTCGCGAGCCGTTAATTCACTAAAGGGAGACAGGAGTTGTTGTATTTGCCGCATAGCTAAAATCTGCGCTAAATGCTCGTTAATATAGAGTCTGCCTGTATGGGTCGATTGAATAAATTCTAAGTATTTTGCTGGAGAACTCTGTTGACCGAGTACTCCGCAGGCACCTGCTTGAAAGTATTCAAGTGCTTCATGGATGCATTGATCATAATTGGCAACAGCCCAGGGAACAGCCACCTTAAGTGCCTTAATTTGGCGTATAATCGACTCTTTTGTCAGACTCGCATCAAAAATGATAAGCGCCAGTGCAGCGGGTGATTTTGCCAGTTCGTTTATACTGTTTGCCGCATAAATGATGATATTTTCATTTTTCGTTAGCTCTTTAAAAGAGTCTGTTAATGCAGGCGATAGAGAAATCAGGGCAATATGCATAAAGGCAAAGGAGGTTGGGTAATAATCTAATGGACTTAGTATCTACTCAAAAACTCACAGCATACCGTAATATCTTACTATTAGACTACTTTTTAACCCGTTTTATAAGATTGGCAAAATCAAAGGGGGCAGAATTAATGATTTCCTCTATATTTCTCATCTTCCCACCTAGCAATCAATGACTCTGACCTCAATGTCAGTAAGTTAATCGTAACCAATTAATATATAGTGTTTTTGAATTAAAAATAGAATTTTTTTGAGACTATTTTTAACAATCCTAGGAATTTCAAACATTTAAAAATTTCGTCTTTTTAACTTTGTGGAAAAATAACTACTTTTACGGTTATTTAATCATTATAAATCAATATATTACCCTTAAATTACTGACGTTGACTCTGCCTCCTTGATCATCAAGCAAAGCTTGACCTCCGAAAATAATTTTTTTGTCGCGTATAGCAGCATAGGTTAGGTTACATGCTTTTCGTAACCCAACCTTGTATATTAAACATATCTCTTAAACACAAGATTATTTGGCATCTTTCATATAACCATAAAAGTAGTTCACACTTCGATAATCTATATGAATCAAGAATATAAACGTAGCCCGTATGGAGCTTGCGGAATACGGGACATTCGAGGCGCTGGTTTTCCCGTATTACGCAAGCTTCATACGGGCTACACAACTATCGGGTTTTATTTAGTCTGATTCCTTAGCGTATATGTTGGGTTACGTTATTTACGCTCCAGCGTCGTGAGTTACAGACAGCTCCGGCCTTATAGGTACATAAGGACATTACAGGATGTGTGTCAATCGCGGAAAGATGCGTTTTGTGCCTCAGCACATCCTATACCTATCGCTTTAACATAAGAAAAAAGTAAGGTTACGGCTGATACCACGACTTATTGTTACAAATTTATTATGTAACAGGTGTGTTATGAAAAATTCAGCTTTAAAAGTGATTGCCGGTTTACTGTTAGCGAATAATGTTGCAGCAATAGAGCCAGACTGGAAGGATTATGCCGGCGTATTAAGTGCTGTTAAGCAAGGTGAGAAGCATGGTACGCCATTAGCCTTAGTCGATTATGCAGCGTTAAAGAAAAGTGGACAGTTAGACAAAGTCTATCAACAGGTTTCTACATTTCCTGTGAAATTACTTAGCGGCAGAGATGAGGTATTAGCATTTTATATTAATACTTACAATATTCTGGCATTAAAAATGGTGGTTGATCATTGGCCTTTAGCAAGCATTAAAGATGTAGGTGGTTTTTTTAATCCTGTCTGGGGAAGGGAAGCTGGAACTATTGGAGGAAAACCAGTTTCTTTAGATGATATTGAGAATGAAATCATTCGCCCTATGGGTGAGCCGCGTATTCACTTAGCGATAGTCTGTGCATCAGTCAGTTGCCCCGATTTAAGAAACGAGCCGTATACAGCCTCGACACTCAACAAACAGCTTGATGAGCAAGCTAATGCGTTCTTACATAATGATAAAAAAGGTCTGTATATCGCTAAGGATGAGATCGTGGTTTCTAAGATCTTTAAATGGTTTAAACAGGATTTTGACAAAGTGGGAGGAGTCGCTATGTTTATTCGTGGTTATCGTCCTGATTTGCCGGTCAGTTATGCAATTGATGCGGATATTGATTATGACTGGTCAGTGAATGGTAATGTAAGCTTTTAAAGGGCTAGTCTCCTAAGGTACGAAGCGCATTTTGCGCCTGTGATACGCTTCGTGTCTCAGCATACCCTATCTGGGTTAATGCCAAAAAGAAAATAAGCTGAGTTGCCAGGCTATATGGAAGTTATTTACCTGAAAGCCTATATAATGGACATTATGAGTAAGCTTTATAGGAATAGGTATGGCTCAACAAATAAAGACAGCACCTGAAAACTGGTTAAGTGAGTATGGTGATATTTTATATCGTTACGCGTTAATACGTGTACGCTCAGAGGCGACAGCAGAAGATCTGGTACAGGAAACACTTTTAGCCGGGCTGCAGGCAGTTGAACGATTTTCAGGAAAATCAACTGTAAGAACCTGGTTAATAAGCATTTTAAAACACAAAATCATCGATCATTTTAGAAAAAATCGGCATGAAATAACGGTGTTAAATGATGATGAAACGGCTGAGGATGTATTAGCTTATCAATTTGACCAGCAAGGAAACTGGAAAATTAATCTGATTGAGTGGGGGACCCCCGAAAAAAGCATGGACAATGAACAGTTCTGGGTTGCGTTTAATGAATGCCTTTCGCGTTTACCACAACGTATGGCTGATCTCTTATTATTACGTGCTGTTGATGGTTTAGCAACTGAAGAATGCTGTGAATTATTGGGTTTTGATACAGATAACCAGCTTTGGGTGACCTTATCACGCACTCGTGTAAAACTAAGACAATGTTTGGAAACAAACTGGTTTAGTAAGGAATAACTTATGTATAAATGTAAAGAAATAATAGAACTGACATCACAGAATATGGAGACTTCATTGCCGTGGTATACACGCATGGAAATGAAGGCTCACTACTTAATGTGTAAAACCTGTAACCGCTATGCACAGCAATTACAGTTTATGAACAAAGCATTAGGGGTGTTTGAAGGGCATGTGCCTACTGAAAACTGTCAGTTATCGGATGACGCAAAGCAACGCATCGCTAAAAAAATGTGTCAGGTAAAAGAAACTGCAGAGTAATGAAGCAATGGTTTAGTCTTGTTTTCTGTAAGGATATCGTGTTTTATTCGTTAAAAATAGCCTTATTGGTAGGTACTTTTTTAATGATTATTAATTATGGCGATACCTTATGGGAACGTGGCTATTTGATAGAAGATGAAATAATTAAAATTTTTCTAAGCTATCTTGTGCCTTACTGTGTTTCTACTTTGACCAGTGTTGCGGCTTATCAACGCCACCATCCAGAGCTTAAAGAAATCAAGCATGTCATGATTGGAAAAGAGGCGTTTTTAACTCTGCTAGAGGGGGCATGCTTAAAACAGCAGCAAAGTAGCTGTCTGATTTTTGCTGAAATTAATAACGCGACAGAGGTGGCGAGCTTTATACAGGGGTTTGCCGCTGAAAAGCAGTTAATACAACAGGTTGAACAATGTATTGCTGAGCAAGTAGTGCAATATCCGCAAGCCATTTTTGCTAAATTAGAACATCATCGCTTTGGCATACT
>WTCN01000338.1 GCA_013138555.1 Methyloprofundus sp.
TTAGCGATTACTTTTCTAGCATGATTCAGAACATCTTTGCTGCTACTTCCTGGCAAAATTCTAAAGTTAGCGACTGCACTCGCTTGTGATGGCAACACATTCTCTTTTACCCCGCCACTTACCATTGTTACTGCCGTGGTTGTACGAACCATCGCGGCTGTGGTTTTTTTCTCTTCCAGAATAGATATAATAAGGTCACCAAACAGCCACCGATTAGCAAATAATATTCTTTTAGCAAACCCCATCTCAGGCCCAATAAAATCAAACATTTTACCACTCGCCCCAGATAGAGTAGAAGGTAATTGATTTTCTTCAAGAGCAGTAATAGCATTGGCAAGTAAACCTACAGCACTGACTTTAGCTGGCATGGAAGAGTGGCCCCCTTCCGCCCTGGCATTTAACTTCAGCGTTACATAGCCTTTTTCTGCAACGCCAATGATAGCTGTCACTTTCTGAGCTGGCGACAAGTTCTCATCAAGGATCACCATTCCTTCGTCCAGAGTAAATAATGAGTTCACGCCTTGCTGTTTGAGGTATTGAGCAATTGCTGCTGCGCCTTGTTTACCACCAATTTCTTCGTCATGCCCAAAAGCTAGATAAATGGTTCTATTTGGCACAAATCCCTGACTAATTAAATGCTCCACTGCCTCTAACACTCCAAAAACAGAAGATTTATCATCCAGTGTTCCCCTCCCCCAGATATAGCCATCAGCAATAGTTCCCATGAAAGGAGGGTAGCGCCATTCGCTTTCTGTTTCTGGTGGAACAACATCTAAATGAGCGAGAAATATAACCGGCTTCAAACTCGAATTTCTTCCACTCCATTTGTAGAGTAGCGAATAGTGATTAATCACTTTTTTTTCTAGGTTTGCCTCTACTTTCGGGAATGTATCTGAAATTAAATCTATCAACTGTAGAAACGGCTCAGCTATAAATGCTTCAGTTTTCTGGTGTGAAATAGTCTTCAGTTTTATCGCTAGCGAAAGCCTCTCGGCTGCTTTTTGGCTATCCACTGATATTCCTTCTATCGAAGCCATATTGATCTGTCTGGAGCTATTTGTGAGAGTATTTACAATCACTATCAGTAAGAGAGCAATGATAATTCCCAGAGCAATTAAGAAAATTTTCTGCATCTTAAACTGGATCATGTTTGTTTTAAGCGAAATAAAGCAGAAATATCTTCATCACCAAAACCATCATTCATCAGTTGTTGATAATCGTCAATGGTTTGCCTGACCAAAGGCAGGTCTGCTGAGTTTTTTTCTGCCATAGTTTGACAAATTTTCAGATCTTTATGATGCAGTGCTAGTTTAAACCCTGGCTGGTACTGGTGTTGCGTCATTGTCAAGCCACGATGATTTAAAAACCAGTTTCCTGCGGCCCCTCCTGAGACGACATCTATCACCTTTTCTAATGGTAATCCTTCTGCATCGGCAAAAGCCAGAGCCTCAGTCACTGCCTGGTTAATACCTGCCGCCATAATCTGGTTCACTGCCTTTGTGCCTTGACCAGCCCCTGTTCCTCCCATATAAAGGATTCGTGCACACATTGTGTCTAGCACAGGTCTTGCCTTTTCAAGTGTGTTTTTATTACCACCGACCATCATTGCCAATGTGCCATTTTTAGCTCCTTCTACTCCGCCTGATACGGGGGCATCCAGAAAGTGCACCTGCCTGCCTGCTAATATCTTTGCCGCTGTTTTTGCTGTTGCGCTACTGACTGTAGAGGTATCAATAACAATACTTCCGGGCTTGAGGCTTTCCAGAATTGCATCAATAACTTCCAGTACATCATTATCAGCAGCCACACAGATGAGTATAATATCTGCGTTAGTAACGAGTTGCTGTATAGAGGGGGCAGCCTGGATATTAAGTTCTTTTGCCAGTTTTTGTGCCTTAGCTGAGGTTCTATTCCAGACTTTTATGACATGCTCTGATTTGGCAATATTGCGCGCCATACCTGTTCCCATAGCTCCCAGGCCTATTATTCCTACTTGCATAATGTTTTTCTCCTATCATTAAAGCCAGATATTTTATATACCCTTAATTCACCGGCATCTTTTATTGGGCAGTTTACACTGAAACTGAATAACGCTTAAAAATATACTGAAATATAAATGCTCAGCATATATACTGCAAGGTTTCTGCCCACTCTTCGCAAATACACATAGGTCCTTGATGAATATTCATGAATTTCAGGCTAAACAACTGTTTAAAGATTACCAGATACCTGTTCCCGAAAGTATCGTAGTGACAAGCGGCGCAGCTGCAGCGGATGCAGCACAAACTCTGAGCGGTGACGGCTGGGCAATAAAAGCTCAGGTTCATGCGGGTGGGCGTGGCAAAGTAGGTGGCGTTAAAATTGCTACAACAGCCGATGAAGCAAGTACTTTGGCAGCGCAAATGCTGGGGCAGCGTTTAGTCACTAAACAAACGGGAGCCGCTGGCTTACCTATCAATTCGGTATTAGTGGAAAAAACGTCTTCGATTAAGCGTGAGTTTTATCTTAGTTTACTGGTGGACCGGCATGAGGATAAACTTTGTTTTATTGCTTCCGAAGCAGGCGGAATGGATATTGAAGCCGTTGCTGCAGAAACTCCTGAAAAAATTATCAGTGTATTTATTCATCCGGCAGCCGGGCTGCAAGCCTATCAATGTCGTCAGGTTGCATTTGCACTGTCTTTACAGGGCGAACAATTTAAAGCTTTGCAAAATTTGATGACTAATATGCTGCAACTTTTTATAGATAAAGATGCCAGTCAAATAGAAATCAACCCGCTAGTTGAAACTGGTGACGGTGAATTGTTTGCGCTCGATGCAAAAATTAATTTTGATGATAATGCCCTTGCCTTGCATAAAGATATTATCGCTTTACGCGATACTGCACAGGAAGATGAGAAAGAGAATAAGGCGAAACAGTTTGATCTTAGTTATATTACGCTGGATGGTAATATAGGCTGTATGGTCAATGGCGCAGGACTTGCGATGGCAACGATGGATTTAGTTAAACTGAAAGGTGGAACGCCTGCCAACTTTCTTGATGTGGGTGGCGGCACTACCACAGAAAAAGTGACCGAAGCGTTTAAATTAATTGTTTCGGATAAAAATGTTAAAGCGGTTCTGGTTAATATATTTGGCGGTATCGTACGATGTGATGTGATTGCTCAGGGTATTTTAGGTGCGCTGGAACAAATTAACACTGATTTGCCGGTTATTGTGCGTTTAGAAGGGACACATGCCGAAGAGGGGCGGGCTTTATTGCACAATGTCGCACCCAATATTATTGCTGCAGAAGATCTGGATCATGCAGCAGAACAAGCGGTTAATCTTGCAGGAGTTGGCGCATGAGTATATTAATAAATCAGGAGACTAAAGTGATTTGTCAGGGATTTACTGGCAAACAAGGGACTTTCCATTCCGAGCATGCTTTAGCCTATGGCACCAAGCTAGTCGCTGGCGTTACGCCTGGGCGTGGCGGGGCAGAACATTTAGGCTTACCCGTGTTCAATACCGTACAACAGGCTTATGCGGAAACGGAAGCTGATGCCTCTGTTATCTATGTGCCTCCTTTTTTTGCGGCTGACGCGATATTAGAAGCTGTCGATGCGGGGATTAAACTTATTGTCTGTATTACCGAGGGCATTCCTGTTTTACATATGCAGCGCGTGAAAGCAGCAATGGCAGAGAGTGGTGCGCTACTCATTGGCCCAAACTGCCCAGGGATTATCACCCCTGAAGCCTGTAAAATTGGCATTATGCCTGGTAGTATTCATCAACCTGGCTCTATCGGCATCGTATCCCGTTCGGGAACATTGACTTATGAAGCGGTACATCAGACAACACTGCAAGGTCTGGGGCAAAGTACCTGTGTGGGTATTGGTGGAGACCCTATCCATGGCATGAACTTTATTGATGTAATTAGTCGCTTTCAGGCAGATGATCAAACTCAAGGCATTATTATGGTCGGCGAAATCGGCGGTAGCGAAGAAGAAGAGGCTGCTGAATATATAAAAAATCATGTGACTAAACCTGTCGTCTCGTATATTACCGGGCTAACAGCACCCGCAGGCAAGCGAATGGGGCATGCGGGAGCGATTGTGACAGGTGGCAAAGGGACTGCAGAAGGTAAGGTTACTGCATTAAAAATGGCTGGGGTAGAGGTCGTTAACTCGCCTTCGCTGATGGGGATTGCGATGAAAGAATTACTTGCAACCCGCTAAACTCCTTATTAAATTAACGGAAATAGAAGTCAAAAATAGCACTTGCAAGCGCATCATAAACTGTGTACAAAGATAAGTTACATAATAAAACAATAATAATAAACTAACTATTTAGAGGATAACATGAAAAATACAACGAAAACTTTAACGACTATTGGTACGGCAGTTGCTTCAACTTTCGCCGCAAATGCGGTTAATGCAGAAAGCAATCCATTTGCAATGACAGAGCTAGACAGTGGCTATATGCAACTCGCACAATCAGATAAAGCGGGTGAAATGAAGTGCGGTTCTAAAATGAACAAGAAAAAAGAAGCGGCCTGTGGTGAAGGAAAGTGCGGCAATATGATGGACGATGGCAAAATGAAAAAAGGCCTGGAAAGCGCCTGCGGTACGATGATGAAAGGCAAAGAAGGTGCCTGCGGTGATTTAAAGGAAAAATCAACAGGCCAAAAAGTTAAAAATAAAGGCTATTCAGTCAATACATCAGGCTGGGGCAATAAAAAATCAAAAAAACCTGTATCCGGTAATATGCAAAAAGGCATGGATATGGGCAAAGGCAAGGAAGGCAAATGCGGTGAAGGAAAATGCGGTGGCATGATGCAAGGTGAAAAAATGAAAAAAGGCATGGAAGGCATGTGCGGTGATATGATGAAAGGTAAAGAAGGTGCTTGCGGAATGGGTATGAAAGGTGGCGATATGAAAGGCATGCAGGGTGGCAATATGCAAGGAATGGGTGGAAAAAAAGGTGAGGAAATGAGCTGTGGTGCGATGATCTCAGATGAAAAAGCGGCTGGTAAATAAAGCGTAATACATTGAATCAGGAGCAGGGATTTATTCATCCTTGCTCCTTAGTCAATAAGCACTAATTTTTATTTAAGGCGTTTCCATTTCCCATACTCCCCCTTTATCGGCCACAAAAACACGCGTGGCCAGACCATGAAAAATACCATGCTCTACCACACCCGGTGTTGCATTTAATATGGCATCTATCTCAACACAGTCCAGCTTAGGATCAAAGGCCATATCCAGAACTAAACTACCATAAGATGTCACTGCCAAACCGCTACCGTTGCTATTTTGGCGCAATGCTCCGTGACCACCATACTCCTTAAGACTTTGTTTTACCAATTGCCAGGCGAAAGGCATTACCTCGACAGGAATAAGGTAGCGGGCACCAATATGCTCAACCAGCTTACTTTGATCCACGAGTACCATAAACTCATCACAGGCTCTGGCCAGAAGCTTTTCCTTAACCAGATCGGCTCCCTGACCCTTTAATAAAGTATGCTCAGCTGTTACTTCATCAGCACCATCAACGAATAAGTCCAGCTGTGTTAGGTGTTCTATTGCGATCAGTTGCAAGCCTAATCTCTGGGCTTTCAACATACTGACAACTGAACTGGCGACACAAGTCACTCGCAAGCTTTCCTTGATTCTGCGCCTGGCCAGCTCGGCGATAAAGTAATCAGCGGTGGACCCTGTTCCTAAACCGACAACCATACCATCTTTAACCAGCCTGGCTGCATGTTGTGCGACCCATTGTTTATCATTCATATAACTCTCAACTCCCCTGTTATCTGTCTGTATGGTGCGACTTCAGCTCGCAAGCTTCAAAAGTATGTTCAAAACGGACTGCAGTCGCACTCTGGATTTATCATCTGCTATAGTTTCTCAGATAAATAAATTCCATTTGTATAACGGATAACATCTCTTTGAGGGATGGTATCCGTGAAATTATTTTTCTGAAAGGGCATCCTTAATATGACCATTACAGCAGTTTACACTTTGAAATAAAAAACAAACGTAGCCCGTATGAAGCCTCAGCGTAATACGGGAAATCAACGTTTCGAATACCCCGTATTACGCAGGCTTCATACGGGCTACATTTGCTAAAAAATCAAAAGTGTAAAATGGTAAATGAACGATGCCTCTGAAAGTCTATATATTTATAAAGGTATTCGCATAAGACCACCCACTTTTACGCAATTATAACTGCTGTATTATTTCTAGTATAGCCTGAGCATGGCCTTCATGATTTACGCCATAGAGTGCTTCAACAAGCGTACCATCCTTGTTAATTACAAAAGTTGAACGAAGAATAGCCATCTTTTTAACGCCATTTTTTTCTTTTTCTTGCCAGACATCGTAGCTAGCACATAACTCGCCGCTCTCATCAGCCAATAAATCCAGCTGTAAGCCAAATTTAGCAATAAAATCCGTATGGCTGGCACAGGAATCTTTGCTCACCCCGATAACAACCGCATCCAGTGCAGAAAACTCATTGGCTAGGCGGGTAAAGTCATTGGCTTCTATGGTACAGCCAGGGGTATCGTCTTTGGGGTAAAAGTATAAAACAACATGCTTATTTCCTTTAAAAGATGCTAATTTAAAAACTTCATTGTCCTGGTTTTTTGCACTAAATTCTGGTGCAGTTTGATTTTTTTTTAACATGAGATGCTTCCTGTATAGGGTAAGGGTTTAAAATCTTTAAATAAACACACTTTGATTATCACTGAATTTGCCCGCCAATAAAACCATAAATTTAGCCTAAGAATTCAGGCTAATATAGACTTTTAGAAATTAAATTTCCACTTTAAATCGTTATAAACTTAATATAGGATGTGCTGAGGCACGAAGCGCATCAATTGCACAAGATGCGCTTCGTGCCTCAGCACATCCTATGTCCACCAATCAGGCAGATAGAAGTTATCTGCCTGAGAGTCTATAGATAGCCCATATGAAATAGCTTCGATAACCGTAGAATGGGCATGAAAAAAACCTTTACCCACCTTGTCCTACAGCACTAGGCTTGCCTAGTTTATTTCATCCTTGTTTCTAACGATCGCGTGCCCCACATTTAATTTCTTGTGTACAAGATCAATATGCAGCAGTAAGTTGTACACTTGATCCGCATAGGAGAGCGGGGTTTTTACTTTATTGACTTCATTTTCGATCTGGGTCAATTCACGACTCAAGTCTGCAAACTGTGCCGCAGAAAGCTGTTGCCCGTGAATGGCATCATCCACTTTCTGTAATTCCTTATACCAGCGGTAAATTTTGGAACGAATACGCCAGCGGTATAATGGTGGCATTATCTTACCTAAAGGAAGCAGTAAAGCCAGTAAAGGTATTAGCATAACAATCATTCGATCAATAAAAACAGCGGGCCAGAAAGGCAAATAGCGCATTAAAAAAGGTGAACCTACGGAATAAAAGCGTTCTGCTACCTCATTAATGGGATAGGCAATAAATTGACTGCTTGGGAATGTTCCCTCTGCAGAAAAAACACTGGCTTTACTATGAATTTTATCAGCTGCACGAAGTAGTAAAATAATCAATGCAGAATTGAAATCCTCTGTCACCACTAGATTAGCCGCAGGCGCTAGCAATGTGACCGCTTGCACCGGGATATTATCTTCCATATCAACAATACCTTCGGGTAAGATTATTTTCGACAGATAAGGAATTAATCGTTTGTAGGCATCTGCACGCTGTAGATTAAGCAGTTTAACCTGATCACTGCGTAGCAGTTGTTGTACGACTTTTGAGTCAGCTGAGGCAACGACCATGACGGCATCTATATCAGACCGAATCAGCCCATTAGCGGCAGTTGCTGAAGGGAGTGCCAATAACTCAGTTGACTGGCTATCAATATGATTTAACGCAAGTAGTTGCCTGGTGAGAATTCGTGTGCCACTGCCTTCTTCACCAATGGCAATACGCAAACCGGATAATCCCGCTATATTTTCAACATTGCTGTCTTTGCGCAGAAAAATCCATAAAGGTTCATAATAAAGACTACCTAAGGAAAGTAATGACTCCTCGTGATTTCCTGTGCCCCCCTGAATAAAAGCAATATCGGCTTGTTTGTTTAGCAATCGACCAATATTTTCTCCTGAGCCTGAAGAATTAATGATTTCCAGCTCAATACCTTCTTCGGCAAGGATATCACGATATTGCTTGGCTATTTTAAAATAAGTTCCGGTTTTAGAACCTGTGGAGATAAGGATTTTTTTCGGCGGTGGCGGTGCAACAAACTGATAGGCAACCCAAAAACCCGCGATAACTAAAAGTATGGCTGGACTAAAAGTGGTAAGTAGCTCTTTGTATGACCTTTTTGAGGTGTTCTGTGACATCGCTTTGTCCTTTGCTTGATGTGATGCTAGTGAATTTACTGGGTTGCTTTTCATGATAGCGGCTATTCTAGGAAATGTATAGGCAGGCCTACTTTGCAAAGTAGGTCTATCAGGCGTTTTAGCTCAGAAACTGAATAATTACGACAAGAAAACCACAGATGTTATAAAATCTGCACGCTTAATAGAAAGGTTTATTACTCATTCGTACTTAAATGCAAGCAACACAACTCCCCTTACGTGATATACAGATACCCGAGGCAATCAGCTGGTGGCCTCCGGCTATCGGCTGGTGGGTTTTGGCCGTGCTGATCCCACTTTGTTTATATTTAATCGTTAAGCTTTATAAACGCGTGACACGTAAAACAGCGTTAAAATCAGCTAAAAAACAACTCAAATTTCTGCGCAATAATGAACAACTGACTAAGCAGGAAAAACTAATCGCTTTATCCAGTTTAATGCGTCGTATCGCAGTTAGTCTTTATCCACGTACTGAGGTCGCCAGTTTAACTGGCGATGACTGGCTGAATTTTCTGGATCAAAGCACCCCTAACCGTGGCTTTACTAGTGATACTGGCTGGTTGCTGACAGAGGGGTTGTATAGCAAACAGGATGATAGCTACTATATTGCTCCACTCTTTAATTTATGCGCAGACTGGTTAAACAGTCAAAAAGAACCTAAAACATGATTCATTTTGTATGGCCGTGGCTATGTCTGGCCCTCCCTTTGCCCTGGTTGATCAGGCGCTTTACGCCTGCGACCAATACCGCCGAACAAGCAGCACTTAAAGTGCCCTTTTTAGATGATTTTAGTATCGCTCAGAGTCAGCAGGTCACTCGCTCCAATAGGCCCTGGGCTTTATGGTTAGCTTTCGCCGCATGGTGCTTGTTAGTGCTCGCCTGTACGCGTCCGCAATGGCTGGGTGAGCCAATAGAACAAGGTATCAGTGGGCGAGATTTAATGTTGGCGGTTGATTTATCCGTTAGTATGGAAGAAAAGGATTTTATTGTTAATAATCAACCAGTAGATCGCCTGACAGCAACCAAGGCAGTGGCTAGCGAGTTTATTGAACGACGCTCCGGTGATCGCCTGGGGCTGATTTTATTTGGCACCAATGCCTATTTACAAGCGCCTTTAACCTTTGACCGTAAAACAGTACAGATCTTGTTAAATGAAGCCTTTTTAAGACTGGCAGGAGAAAGTACTGCGATAGGTGATGCCATTGGCCTGGCTGTAAAACGCCTAAAAGCACAACAGACAGAGAGCCGGGTATTGATTTTACTCACCGATGGTGCCAATACCGCTGGTAAGGTATCGCCTATCAAAGCTGCTGAAATAGCCGCACAAGAGCAATTAAAAATATATACCATCGGTATTGGTGCCGATGAAATGATTGTGCGCAGTTTTTTTGGTTCGCGGCGGGTGAACCCTTCTCGCGACCTGGATGAAAAAACCCTAACCGCCATTGCGGAAAAAACCGGGGGACGGTATTTTCGTGCCAGAAGCACTGATGAGCTGATGCAAATCTACCAGTTATTAGATGAATTAGAACCTGTGGAAAAGGACAAGCAGTTTTTTCGTCCACGTAACGAACTCTTCTTTTGGCCCTTGGCCGTTGCATTATTTTTAGCGGCCATGATTGCCTTTACACGATTACGACTCAAATGACATTCAGCGAATTTCACTTTATCAGACCTTACTGGCTATTGGCTTTTCTGCCTTTACTGGTTTTTATTTTTCTTCATCTTAAGAATAAATTACAGCAAGGAAGCTGGCAGGCAGTCTGTGATCCCGAACTACTCCCCTTTATCCTGCAGGAAAAAGAGCTAAAGCAAAGCCGTTTACCGCTTATTAGTAGTGTTCTCGCAGCAATACTCAGTATTACCGCCCTGGCAGGACCAACATGGCAGCGTATTCCTACCCCGGTGTTTAGAAATGCAGCCGCGCTGGTGATTGCCCTGGATTTATCACGCTCTATGGATGCCACAGATATTAAACCCTCAAGGCTAGAGCGTGCGCGTTATAAAATAGCTGATTTATTAAAAAAACGTAAAGATGGGCAAACAGCCTTATTAGTTTATGCAAATTCAGCCTTTACCGTAACGCCCTTAACGGATGATACTGAAACGATCAATAGCCAGTTAGCGGCTTTAAGCAGCGATATTATGCCGGCACAAGGGAGTAATAGTACACTAGCCATACAGCATGCCGTGCAGCTATTTAAAAATGCGGGGCTACAAAAAGGCCAGATTCTCCTGATTAGCGATGATGAGTCTTTAACAGAAGTAGACATCGCAAGTACCTACCAACTTTCTATATTAGCGGTGGGTACAGCAGACGGTGCACCGATAAAATTAGCCCAGGGTGGATTTTTAAAAGATAGTG
>WTCN01000234.1 GCA_013138555.1 Methyloprofundus sp.
GCAAAGGGTATCCAAGAGGAGTGCCCGCTAATGCAGTCTCATATTTCTCAAATATTGTTACCGTTGCTGATATATATGATGCGATTACCAGCGATAGAGTATATAAGAAAGCGCATACTCATCTTGATGCCATTAAGGTTTTATTTGAATTGTCTAATACTCAACTAAATCAGCAGCTAGTCGCTAAGTTTATCGAAAGTCTCTCTGTGTACCCACCCGGGTCTTTTGTCAAAATGAACAATGGTTCAATCGCAATGGTTCTGGAAGTGAATGTCAGGCAAAAATTACGCCCTAAGGTCATGCTGATTCTGGATAGAAATATGCATTTACTGGGTGATATAGTGGTTGATCTGACTAAGACATTGACGGATTTCGCTGGCAATTCATTATCAATAAGCGGCATTATTAAACCTGATGATTATCAAATTACCACAAGCAAATATTATAAGAAACGTACTGTCTTAAATAGCCTGGCAAGGCATGGTTAAGGGTAGTCAGGTTATACGTAGGAGGGGATTTAGCCCCTCTTACACTTAATGCCTTCGCCAAAAGCAGAGAATCTAATTTAACAAGCAACCCTGTGCTGCATAAAATCTTTTGCACCACCCTGTCACAAAAATCAATTCGTTCGCAGTGAACCTTAAGCTTCTCGGTACGCCCCATATGTACCATGATTTCCCCCCCATATAAACAGAAAAGAGAGCAATATGTGTTTAGCCGTGCCAGGTAAAATTATCAGTATGACAGACGGTGATGCTTTAAGCCGCACTGGGCGTGTTGAGTTTGCAGGTATTAGTAAAGATGTCAGTTTAGCGTATGTGCCGGAAGCCCGGCTCAATGATTATGTGATTGTACATGCAGGTTTTGCAATTTCAATTCTTGATCAGCAAGAGGCACAAAAAAGTCTACAGGCATTTGAGCAACTGCATGCCATAGAGGATTAACAAATATGAAATTTGTTGATGAATACCGTGATCCGCAAACGGTTAGGAAGTGGGTGCAGGCAATTGCCGATATGACGACTCAGCCCTGGACGATTATGGAAGTGTGTGGTGGGCAAACGCATAGTATTATCAAACATGGTTTAGATCAGTTATTGCCAGATAAGATCAAGCTGATACATGGTCCAGGTTGTCCCGTGTGTGTCACCCCTATTGCCTATATAGATAAGGCACTGGCTATTGCACAGCAAGAGGGTGTTATACTGTGCTCTTTTGGTGATATGCTGCGAGTACCTGGCTCAGACAACGATTTATTAAGTCTGAAATCACAGGGGGCGGATATACGTATCATTTATTCGCCTCTGGATGCACTGACAATTGCTGAGCAAAACCCAGATAAAAAAATTGTTTTTTTTGCCGTTGGTTTTGAAACCACTGCACCGACCTGTGCTTTGGCTGTCTACCAGGCCAGCCAGCGAGCTTTGGATAATTTTTATATGCTCGCCTGCCATGTGCGTGTGCCGCCAGTGATGCAGGCATTATTAGCCGCTCCCGATAATAGGGTACAAGGCTTTTTAGGCGCGGGACATGTCTGTAGTATTATGGGCTATCATGAATATCACACTATCGCTAGGCAGTATAAAATTCCCATCGTGATTACCGGTTTTGAGCCTGTTGATATATTGCAAGGGCTGTTTCAATGCATTCGGCAATTAGAAGCAAAAACCTATACGGTAGAAAATCAATATAAACGGGTGGTTAGTGAGCAGGGAAATATCCCGGCACAGCAATTAATGCAACAGGTTTATGTCGAAGTTGATCGGCAATGGCGTGGTATGGGAAATATTGCTCTGAGTGGTTTATCTTTGCGTGATGAATATGCCGCATGGAATGCAGAAAGGCATTTTGCTGTTGCAGATATTCAAACCGATGAATCCGCTGAATGTCGCAGTGGTGAGGTATTAAAAGGCTTGATAAAACCAGCACAATGCCCTGCTTTTAATAAGGCCTGCACGCCTGAGCATCCATTAGGGGCAACGATGGTGTCTTCAGAAGGCGCGTGTGCTGCTTATTACCATTATCGACGTTATCAACATGACTGATGTAGAACTGAACTGTTCCTTACCTTTACACTATAAGCATATTGTTATGGCGCATGGGGGAGGAGGGCGTTTAATGCAGCAATTACTGGATGAATATATTCAACCGGTTTTTAATAACCCTTTGTTAGCCGAAAAAAATGACAGTGCTGTTTTTCCTGTTAATGCAGGGAAAATGGCTTTTACAACGGATTCTTATGTGGTTAAACCCTTGTTTTTTCCGGGTGGAGACATTGGTAAACTAGCCGTCTGTGGTACTTTAAATGACCTGGCGATGAGTGGCGCGAAGCCCTTATATCTGACCTGCTCACTGATATTAGAAGAAGGCTTTGCATTACAGGATTTACGCCGGATTTTGCTGTCCATGCAGGAAACCGCTGTTAGTGCGGGTATTAATATAGTCACGGGTGATACCAAAGTCGTAGAGCATGGTAAAGCAGATGGGGTGTATATTAATACCGCTGGCGTGGGCGTTTTAGAGACTGAACAAGCCATCAATGTACAAGCGATTCGCCCCGGTGATGTTATTATTATCAATAGTGATCTGGGACGACATGGGCTTGCGGTTATGCTGGAACGGGAGGGATTTGATTTTGAACATAATATTCGTAGTGATTGTGCCGATTTATCCGCTCTGGTAAATGAGCTGCTTCAGGCGGGTGTAGAAATACACTGTATGCGTGATTTAACCCGGGGCGGATTAGCCAGTACATTGATAGAGCTGGCAAGCACGGCAAAATTAGCTATTGATATTCAGCAGGCAGAGATACCTGTCCATGAAGATGTGCGTAGTCTTTGTGAAATCCTTGGTTTTGATCCCTTGTATATTGCCAATGAAGGCTGTTTTGCGCTGTGTATTCCGGCGGATCATGCTCAGCATGCATTAAAGCTTATGCATCAACATCCATTAGGAAAACAGGCGGCTATTATTGGTACGGTTAAGCAACAGGTAGCGCAGGGCTATGTGAGCTTAATAACAGAATTTGGCATTGCCCGGGCACT
>WTCN01000038.1 GCA_013138555.1 Methyloprofundus sp.
ATGCGAAACATAATGATATTGAGTTATTGAAAGCATCCCGGTTTTATAGCGTGCCTGATATGGGAATTCGTGCGACAGTTGATAAACATAGAATCTTTTTAGGTAACGAAAACTGGCTGATAAAACAAAAAATTGAACTGAATACCTTAAAATCCACTGCTGAAAAATTATCTGCGCAAGGTAAAACTCTGATTTATCTTGCCGTAGACAAGCAGGCAATTGGCTTATTTGCGCTAACTGATCCAATCAGGAAAAATGCAGAATCTGTCATCAATCTACTACATACTCATAATATCAACACACTTATGGTGACCGGAGATACTGAAGCAGCGGCGCACCACATTGCCAATCAGGTTGGTATAGAGAAAGTTATTTCTCAAGCCGACCCACAGAAAAAACTGCAAATCATCAGAGACCTACAGCATCAGGGTTATCAGGTTGCTATGATTGGTGATGGCATTAATGATGCCCCTGCCCTGGCGGCTGCAAATCTAAGTCTGGCGATAGATAAAGGCACCGATATTGCGATTGAATCATCAGACCTGATTCTGCTCCACGGCGATATTGCCAAAGTATATGATGCGATTACACTCAGCTCTGAAACATTAACTAATATCAAACAAAACCTGTTCTGGGCGTTTGCTTATAATACTGTTGCGATTCCTTTCGCCGTTGCTGGAAAACTAAGCCCAACGGTTGCGTCGGCTGCTATGGCTTTGAGTTCTGTTTCGGTGATCGCTAATTCATTGCGGATTAATAAAACTTAAGCTTAATACACTCCGGCATGGGAATACACATACACCCTTACCCGATTATAAAACTTTAAAGGGAAGGCATTGTATCTGCTTTCCCATCCAAATTTCATTTCAACCGGGTAGCCCCATAATTTTTAGCGTTACTAATCATGAGGTACGATGATCTGTGTAGACTCCGTTGCGATATTGCCAGCACGTTCTGCACACAGTGAAAAATTATAATCATTGTTAATGATAATGTCATCTGTAGTGTAACCACATCATCATTTTTATTATACCTTTTATAGGTCAAATAAACTAAACTGGTGTAGTGCATCAGACTTAGGTTCAAACGGTAAGTTTTCATCCATACAGGTCAGTAACTTATGTACATTTTTCGCAATTATTGACGCAAAATTCACAGGAACGGCATTTCCAATTTGTTTATGTATGTCTCTTTTATTATTGCCAGTAAATTCCCAGCTATCAGGAAACGTTTGAAGACGAGCATATTCTCTGTGAGTAAACGACCTCATTTGATCAGCAGTTATTCTCCATAATTTACTCGTAGCACTATTTTTTTTAATATGCTTATCCGTTTTCCTCTCTTTTATTATGCGCTCTGCATGAAGATGCCCCTTTGCCCAGCCCCAAACAGTTGCGGTGTCTACAGCAGGAAACGGCTCATCAAAAGATCTAATTGGGTAGCCATCCGATCCTGTTCTTGATATGCGAATGGGAACCGCAATATCGCCTTTATTTGTTTCATTTTCCAAATTAGTATGAACACGACTTTTAAAACCCCAACTAGGTTTATGATTTGGAAGTGACTGTCCATTATTTTGGCCAAGTTCAAATAAAGCATTTCTTATTGTCGTAGGTTCAATACTGGGAGTAGGTAGCTGATAATATTCTGGTAAAGTACCTTTAATAGCTATAAATATAAACCGCCTGCGAGTTTGGGGCACATTGAAATAACACATTCGAAAAACATCTGAATAAACTTTATAACCTAAATCCTCAAATTGTCCTGATATTTCTTCGACAAAATTTTTGCCCGACCACGGAGCTTTCATAGTTCGTAAATTAAGCACATTCTCAATAACAACCACTCTAGGAGATGTTAATTTTGCCACTCTAATCATTTCAAGAAATAATTCATTTCTTGGGTCATCTGGGTTCCTATTTCCACCGAGAGAAAAACCTTGGCAAGGTGGCCCACCAATCAATACATCTATATTTTTATATATTGGTTCATACTTTTTAATATCTATTTTATTTACAAGCCATTCAGGTCTATTTTTTCGAAGAGTATTGACGCAATGTTCCTCAAATTCTATACATTCTAAATGATTAAACCCTTCTGCCTCAAATCCTAAATCTAAGCCACCTGCACCACTAAAAAGACTTAATACATTGTATTTTTTTTCTTCCATGCTAAATCTCAGTGTTTCTATTTGGAGTATAAAGCGCAGGAGCTTCAGCTATTTCGGTTAAATAAGCTTTTCTTTTTCTTGGTTTACGTTTTTTACAGGCTGAAAATATTTCGGTTATACACTCAATATTTTGAGTTGGCTCTTGGGTATATTGTGTGTAGTTAATCACCTCACCCTTTATATCTTTTCTCTCTATTTTGGATGATTCATAAAGAGAGCTTTCATCCATCTGATAAATATACTCATCTTTGATAATAAAACTATGCTTTTTGTGAAAGGTTGGTATGTTTACATTCATCGGGTTCGGGTAATTATACATAGCCCGACCTCTAACAGAACCTTCACCATATGGACCATGACCATATTGACTTGTATTTAAATACTTGCCCTGCAAGTGTAAATCAAAGTCATAATTTAGAAAGTCTCCATCAATTAAACTAGATGAAATTAAATGTGTTTTACCAAAAGAAAGTAAGCCAAAAAAGTAGAATGTTTTTATACGTGATTCTTTACCACCAATTTTAATCTGCATTTGCCCACAGGGTATACAGCTATTATAGTCAAGAGTTAATCCCCTTGAATCTTTTCCACTCTCATCAGAATCAATTTTCTTTACTTCAATACCTATAACTTCCCTTGATTCTCTATCTCTAACAATTATATCAGGAGTAGTCAGTGGCCCTGAATGGGTAACTTCAAACTCAGGGATATGTTTTTCAAGCAACTCTCCAAACCATTGATCAAAAGGATCATCTTGTACCGTGCCTGTTGTAGACAATGGGCGTATTGTTACTGGTAATTGTCCATTCTCAACTATTTCAGTTAGAGTTAAAAATATTTTTTTTGCAATACTAATATGGCTCATTCAATACCTGTAATATTCACTTAGAAAAATGATCATTTTACTGTACTTTTTCGGCATAATAAACTGCATATTATAGAGTCATTTTCTCGATCAAAGCGATCAAAGGGGGCAGAGTCCAGAGTCAAGGGGTCAGAGTCAATGATTTTCTTTATATTTCTCCTGCGAGAAAACCCGCAAGCACGGTTCTTAGGGGGCTTCTCCACCATGAGATGGAGCGGCTACCCGACTTAGCCTTACTTTAGACCAAGCTCAGCATGGTAATTACAAAGTGTTGAAAAGCGATAATGTGAACTTTTTAGAATATTATAATCTGACTTTTGAATAGCTGTAATATACTTTGATACGTATTTTTCAAATTTACTTGTAATGTAGTGCTCTTTATCTGCGAGCTTCTTGTGTTCCTCTGTTGATATTTTAAATAGTAAATGAGAAATATATTTTTGTTCTGTAATCAAGAGGGCTTTAGTAAAATCTAAACCTTCGAATAATAAGGGACAGACCTAGGCTGTCGAAAATTAGAATTATAACTATAAAAACTAATAACAATCAATGCCTTGGAAAATACATTCCAATTAAAAAGCGATATATTCCCCCGATTCAGCTCTCTAAATTATCCCTTCTATTAAATAATCAATCACTTATAAAAATTTAGAAGAATTAACTTTGCTATAATTCAGCCATATTTTCTTTTGTTGTTATCGTATTATGGATTATAGTTAATCCAATTTTAAATTATTTTTATGAGTATCAAAGGGGTCAGAGTTAATGATTTTCTTTATATTTCTCCTATTCCCACCTAAAATCAATGACTCTGGGAAATAAAGGGGACGCTACCCTTTTAATTGGCTTATATTTCAAATATTTATAGCCAAAGTGAATACACAGTGGAAGTTATTCTGTTTGATTCAGAATATTGAGAAACTGGCGAACTATGGGGAGTTAGCCGCATAAAGGGAAAGTAGGGAGAGAAATAAGCGAAATACTGTGAAATAATAAGGGACAGACCACGATTAAATGAGGAGCAAAAAAATTTAATCGTGGTCTGTCCCTTATTCTCCTACTTTGATCCGCATAAAAATAGCTCCACTCCATAAATTAAATACTCTAAAATAATGGGATTTTATAACCATTTTATTTTTCTTATTATTTTAATGCGATTGCCCTGGGCCTATACCAGACCTTTACCAGCGCAATACAGCCATGTCGCCGCTTTCCCGTATTACGCAAGCTTCATACGGGCTACTGTTTACTTGCGGATATTATTTTGTTTGATTGCTATAAGCTTATTTCTGCAACACCAACAAACGATTATTAGCAGGCATAGAAAAATCATCACTGATCACTAGGTGGGCTGCTTTGGCTAGCGTTTCTATCGCTTCAAAATCACGAATGCCGCTTTGAGGATCGCGTGCCTTCAGGTATTGATCAAACTGGGCATTACTCTCACTGGTATATTGCCCATGATAATTGAAGGGCCCATAAATACAGACTACCGCCCTATCCGTTAAATATTTTGCCAATCCCGCAAAAAAATCTTCCACTTCCTGCCAGTGCATAATATGCAATGTATTCGCTGTAAACAATGCTTGCATCTGCTGACAAGGCCATTGCTTATCAACGACATTTAAAGCCAGACTTTTAGGTAAATTGGCTAAACCCGTTTCTGCTATCCAGCAATCTATGCCTGCCAGGTGTTCTTTTCGATCGGTCGCTTGCCAGACCAAATGCGGAAGGTGCTGGGCAAAATAGCACGCATGCTGCCCTGTCCCACTACCTATTTCCCAAACACTGGTGGATTCATTAAAAACTGGCTGAATTTTCTGTAAAATAGGCTGCTTATTATTTTCGCAAGCCTGTGAAAAAAA
>WTCN01000189.1 GCA_013138555.1 Methyloprofundus sp.
TTGCTAATCGTATGCTGCCCGTATGTTTCACCGCCTGAATAATGAGGCTTATCCCACTTGTCACGCATACGCATTGAGTCTCTAAATATACGGTCTATCTGACTAGAATCTTTGGTATAAAACGCTAACAGATTGCATAAGGATAAATCATTACTGCTTTCATCGGTTGTTAGCCCATCACCATAATATAAAGCGTTAAACTTATCTTGGTTCTTTGCATTGCCAGCTATTTCAATGATTCGAGTATCATCAAAATTAATATCCACAGTATTTATTATTTGCACTAAATCCAACTGTGGATGCTTTTCTTTAAAGTGCATTTCATGCAATGTATCAAGTGCTGACTGTTGTTCCGTCAAATCTGTAACTGTTCCCTCAATATGGTGGCCTGTAATAGTCATATATCGAGGGCTTGTCCTATCATAAACCTCAAATAATTTATCATCAGTGCCTTTGCCTGTTTTTTGCGCTGCACCAATACAGAAAGCATGAAGCTTACCGCTTGGTGATACTTCGCAATAAGTGCCACTGAATAAATCAATCATTTCCTGACTTTTTTTATGATTAACCAAATAATCAATGTCAATGGCACAAAAGTCTGTCTCAGTAAAAACGAAACCAATACCTGAATATTCACTTTTTACATATTCAGCATAAACGGCATCAAATACCCCCCATGTGCTGGGGGTGTTAGATTTAGCACGACCTCCATTGAGTGAGTATGGTACTTTTTTATCCTTACCATAGCTGCCGTCCTTTTTCTTATCACCTTTTTCAAGCTTCCACAGTACCCAGTGTGGTGTGCGCTTGAGTGTGTTAGGGATTCCATCTTGGTTAACACTAAATGTTTCACCTGATAAAGGACATTTTCTGGATTGTGATGTGATAAAATTATCACTGTCGATTGTTGGTGTTGCCTCTGTCGCGGGGGCATTGCTAATATTACTCATGACTTAACCTACCTCGACCGTATGCAAATTATTGTGTGTTGGCTCGGTAGTCAGGTTTTCTTCCAGCCATGCATCAATTTGATGCTGATACCACATCTTTTTAGAACCCAGATAAACTGGAGCGGGGAATGTGCTGTTCTTGGCTTTACGCCATAAGCTTGTATTTGATAAGCCAGTTTGATGTTTGACTTGTACCGTGGATATTAAATTACTGCGTTGCTGTTTTGGCATTTAAAGCACCTATATTTCGTTAGTTGAAATTTGATGTGCTAATTAGAGCATTGATTTATATGTGGAATATATTGGTGAAATGGGTGATTAAACTAGTGATTTAATAATCACGAGTTTTTTAGCGTTGATTTTTCTGGCTTGCATAAAAAAGGGGATTTAAACCCCTTGTATTGAATTCACGATATTATTGTTATTTTCTTCTTCTGCCCGGCTTGCCACGATATAGATTTGTATAGCTAACCCAATCTGGAAAACCTAAACTCCATAAGTCGTCTTTACCATCATCGGTTATACTTTTTCGCCTACCGGACAATGCAGCTTGAATTTCTTTTTTTATCATACTGGTAAGATCAGGACTTTCTTCTTTAAGCCAATTGATATAATCATCATCTCTCCTTTCATTTATTGGTTTATGAGTATTTTTATGAATTTTTTTATCAACCTTGTTATCATCGCGTTTATCACAAACAATGCTGTCAGTATTAAGTGATACTGGCTTGTCTAAGCGAAAGAAAAAACCCTCATTACAAGCATCAATATGGTTGCAAGGTAAGAAAATGTCAGTAGTGACTTCTTTTTCATATCTAAGTGTTAAGGCATCGTCCTCTTTAAGCTGAAAAACCCCTTGTACAAACGCTTCTTCTGGCTGGTAGTGAAGGATAGGTGTTGAATGTTCAATAGTCGTACCAAAAAGTCCAGTTACTTCTCGGTTTAAAACAATACTATTTTCTATGACCGTGAATTTTGGAGGTGGGTTGCTGCTTAACCATTCCTCTCTATCTGCCTGATACTTTTCCCATTCAACTGGGTTTTCATGCCCCCTGCCTCTAGGAGTCGGGTATTCTTTATCCCATTGTTTCTTTGCCGCCACTCTTTCTGGACTATCCACATCGGGGAAATCAAACCAAAGACCTTGACCTTTACAATATATAAGCATACTTATCCTGCCTTTCTAATATGAATAACCTTTTCTTGAGGGTTTACCTGTAACATTAAGAACTGCTCCCAGCGTTCTAGTGCTTCGCGCCTTTCATCCAAATAGGTGTTTTTGTTATAAACGGCATTAATTGCACCTAATGAATGGTTCAGGCATTTTTCGGCTATGTGTGGGGCAATGTTGAGCTTTTCTAAATGAGTGCGGATAGTTCGTCTAAAATCGTGTGGTCTGACTTGCTCAATGGTTAGTGCTCCACTCTCAAAAAACCTACGCATAGCACGGCCTAGTACCTTATCAGTCATCATGCCATTTCTACCTGCAAAGACATAAACAGGGTCTAAGCCTTGTAGTTCATTAATAAGTGTTACTACCTCATTTGTTAAAGGAACTGTCCATTCCTCCAGTGTTTTAGTGTCCTCTTTAGGAATGAACCACTCTTTCTTATTAAGGTCGATATTCTCCCATTTAGCCTTGATTAATTCGCCACTCCTAACGCCTGTAAGCATTAGCACCTTTAAACCATTTTTAACGGGTAGACTCATTTTAGGCGCGTTAGTAATGGCATCCCAAATAAGCTTAAACTCGCTTACATCAAGCCACCTATCACGCTTAGCTAGGACAACACCTAAATCTTTTTTATCCAGACTGTAAGCAGGGGAGCGGTCAATATAGCCTTTGCCCTCAGCAAACTTAAATATCTGTTTTAAGTAGGCGGTCACTTTTCCAGCATGGGCAACCGCGCCACGTTCCACCACAATATCAATACACTTAGTTAGTGCGACTGTACTTATGGTGCTAATATTTTTTGTACCTATTACTGGTTTTATATCATGCTCAATAACTTGTTGAACCACATCAGGCCTACGCAAGTGGGGGAGTATTCGTTTTTCGTAGAATACATCACATAATTCAGAAACGGTTTTAGGGGTGTTGCTGGCAGTGTTGTTTAAATCTCCAGCATCAAGTTTTATTTTTGCTGTTTCTAGTGCTTCACGGGCTTTTGATAAGGTTAGCTGGTCATCGCCACTACCATACCTGCCAAGAGTTAAACGTTTAAGTTTTTTAGTGTCTGGGTTACTGTATAGCCAAACAAATGATTTTTTACCTGTAGTGCCTACACGCACTCTTAAGCCTGCACAGGCATTATCTGCTACTTCATATCGGCTCGTTTGTGGTTTTAGGTGTTTGATAAAGGCATCGGTTAAGCCTTTTTGAGGTGGTATAATCTTAGTTGTCATTTTTGATACTCCAATATCATTAATGATTAAGCCTGATTGTGTTGGTCGCACGTCAGGCTTTTTTGTGGCTAAAAATACAAATGGCTAAATCTCTGTATCAATGAATAAATCTTACTTTATGACTAATCTGTGGCTAAAATTCTGGCTAAAAACAGGTATTGAAATTGGGTGAAATTGAATGATAATCCTTATTATCTAAATGAGCAACAAATATAGAAGATATAAGGCTTTAAAGGGTATTTTTGATACTGATTGAAACAGGGTGAAAAGTGCTATCGACACCTTGACATGGTAGGGGTCGGTGATTCGAATTCACTCGTGCCTACCATCTAAACTCCTGTTTAGATGGTAATTCCTGAAAGTTTAAATCAAGAAAATCTCTAAAAAACTGCTGTGGCTAAAAACTACTTTTGGGTAGGGTGGTTATTTTTACTCTAAATTCTATCGGCACTCACTGCCAACGAAATATTTGTAGCTTCCTCCATAGTTCCTAAATAATCTCCCTTGCAACATTATCTGCACAGCGATCACCACGCTAATAGAAAACTACTTTTAGTTTTGTAATTTCAAAAATACATAAAGGCAAGCAAAGGATATCCAGACTATAATACCAATAGTCGTATTTCCTGCTTTATAATTAACTGCATTATCAGTTTGTCCATTTTTTTTTGATATTGTTGTTTTTTCAATATCACTAATATTATCCAGAAGCTTCCCTCCGCACTCTCCACATTTAAGCCTTATGTTGTGCTTAATGTACTCTGGTATTTTATTCTTACTTTTGCACATGGGACACAGCTTAATAATGGACTTAAACTCTTTAGGGCTTTCCATCTCAATAATCTTTTCAACAGTATTTATCTTGTCGAAAAGAGGAAAGCTACAATACATACAAACAGGTCTTTCATGGTATCTTATGTGCTCTGGAATTGTGTTAAATCTTCCGCATTTTTGACACTTTTTAGTAACTGGCTCAGGCTTGAGTCGATGTATATTAAATATTGTATTTTTACAAAAGCGGCAAATTAAGCCCTGTACATTGTATTTAACATCATCAGCTTTGAATTCATTGTCTTTCAAACAATCGAGACAGTGAATAACTACAGTTGACCTTTCTTTGTGTGGATAAATTTCGATACTGTCAATTTGTACGCGCTCTATTTCCTTAGTTGCGGTTGGTATGTCAACCTTAAAAAACTCTTTACCATGACTATAGCTCTTTAAATTTATATGTGCTTCCCGTTCAGCTTTGAACATATCGTCAAAAAAAGCATAGTATTCAACAATAAAGGGAGTTGGTACACCGGTAGAGCATAAATCTTTATCTTTTATTCGCTCCTCAGGAACACGACTTGTTCTACCAACTTTTACAATGCCTGGCATAGATACATTGCTTAAGATATAAACGAAACCTTTTTTGTTCTTAGGTGGGTAATCCTTTAGAGTGGCCATGGTTGCAATAAGCTATTTAAGTCCTAGAAATATACATTCAATGATAGTACATTCTCCTGTTATAACCATCATGCTCCCTGTTAGAGTTAAGTTTTATGTTTAAATCACCTGTTTTGTCTTTCTAGAAATAGATAGATAGTTTACTGAATATTGACTATTTTTACCTGTTCCACACCTTACCACTTTTCTATCAGTTCCCCCTTAACTCATTGAATAAATTAACCATTAACACTCACTTTTTGGTCAGTTTTATGGCTGCTTACCTTGCCCTATATATATGGGTTTTATATCGGTTCTCATCTTAGGGAAATCTTAGGGTAAAAATACCACTTGATACCATAGCTTTTTATTCAGAATTTAAAAGGGGGCAGGGGAAGTTTTTATCTTTTTTGGATAGTCGCCATAGTGTGGTTGATGACACACCAAATTGGTTGCAAAACTCTTTGCTGGCAATTATTTTTCTGGGGGGCATTGATATAACCTCAATTTCAATTAATTAAGGTTAGTTATTTTAAGCATGACACTAGGAAATTAAACAAATAATTTTTTGACAAGAAAATAAACACGGATAAACACAAAATAACGTGTTTTAAACATAAGCATTTAGGCAATGATTGCCTTTTATTTAAAAGCTATGGATTCTGTCTTATGTTGTTTAAAATAGTCTGATAAATACAATGCTGGTTTGTGTAATAAGCCAAAATCAGCAAAATATAAAGCTATCATTAGACGGCCTAACTGGCCGTTCCCATCTAAAAAGGGGTGGATAGTTTCAAACTGATAATGAGCAATAGCCGCCTTTATTAAGTGTGGAACCTGAATTTCTTCATTATGGATAAATTTTTCAAAGTCACTCATAAGCTCAATAACTTCGTCCTGGTGCGGTGGAACAAATGCAGCATGTTTTAGGCTAACGCCAATCCAGTTTTGACTATTACGAAATTCTCCAGGGAGTTTACTTTCTCCACGCACACCTTGCATCACGGCTAGACTGTGTTGCTTCTTTTGTAATGTGCATACGGATAAAAAAATCTACATCAGGCACTAATTGAGAAAATGCGTTAAGTTCTCCTAATGCCCTGTCAGCTTCACTTAGTAAAGCCTGTATTTCGTTATCAGAAATCCCCCAACTGTGGTTAATTGTTGTAGGAGAAAAGCTTTTATACTGATATTGCTGTTTGTATTGTCCAGCAATGAAATTATCTAAGTTCATGTTTATATCTAAAACTTACCTTAATTTGAATTTAAGAGCTTCTTTATGTCAGAAACTTATGCTTAATCTATTGGTTATGTCAAATAGTTTGCTATTTTTGATATAACGAGATTTTTATGTCAAATTCAACCCTTTTTTATTGGCAATCTATTTGTGATTTTCTAACTTTTTTTCTAAGTCCTCAATAGCTCTAAAGGCCAAGGTTTTTTCACCGATACGCCTTTGTATAAGCCAGCCGTCAGAGGCTAAACGCATTAAATCAGCCCGTGCTGTTGCATAAGCAATACGGTGACTGGTTTGGTGAGACTTAATCGAATATTCGTGGTTAGGATGGCGTAAGGCATGGCTTATTAGGCTGATTTCACGATGATTCAAATTTGTTTGTTTCAGCAATTTTTCTGCATCACTCAATTGTCTGGCCTTGCGATCTAAGTAAAGCTCTAAATCCTCTAGAGCCTGCCTGATCACTTCAAGTTGGTAATGGATAAAATAAGTTAAATCATTATCATCTGTTTCAGATTCCATATAAGACTTTCCGTATTTTGCCGGTGACTTTTTTAATATTCTGGAAATAGAAATATACTCAAACACCCAATAGCCTTGGCGTAACATTGCCCAATAAAATAAAGCGCGTGCTGTGCGCCCGTTACCATCCATAAAGGGATGTTCATAAGCTAACCAGAAATGCAGAATAATAGCGCGTATAACGGGGTGTATGAAAGGCTGGTTTTCGGTATCGTTAGCAAAGTGGAATAAGGCATTAAGGCGTTTTCTTAAGTCTTTAGCGGGGGGTGGGGAATGTAATACCTGCATGGTTCGGTTGTCAACAACTTTTACGCGTTCTTCATCGGGTGATTGTATTCGCCCTGAGGCTGTGGGGTCATCCAGAGTTTCAATGGTTAAGGTATGGTGAATATCCATCAGTAAATCAAAGGTCAATGGTGAATCTTTAAGCTCCCTGATTTTTTCCATAGCAATATAATTATTCATAATCATTTTTTCACTAGGGTCTTTTGGCTTGCGTTGGTTACGAATCATATCGACTGCATTTTGACGCGTAGTCGATGCGCCTTCTAGCTGGCTGGATGTGATAGCCTCCTCTATTAATGAATTAAAAATAAATCGGGTTCTATTTTCTTCACTCATGACAGGTGCTGATAAGCCGATCACTCCACCGCCTTGTGTATCTATTTTATGCAGCATAGAAAAGTCATTATCGGGTAGCATATAAACGAACGGTTGAGCTGATAGGTCTTTAAGGGGCAGTGCTTTGTATTGATTAATCCGAGTTAATTTAATACCTAGCCACCATTGTTCGTGTGATAAATCATGAATAGGGGGCAAGTGCCTTAATTTATCCCAATGAATGTAACGGTTTTTATATAAAGGGGGGATTTTTAAACTTAAGATGCTTGGTATGTCTGCGCTATATTTATCTAAAAGGTCGCTTACTATCGGTGGGGTAGATGGCTTTTTCATGCTGATGAATGTATCAATATTTATCAATTTATATTATTTTGATAAATAAAGTAACATTTGTATCAACACATGGCAATGTGGTGTAGTGACAAAAATAATTCGGGTAACATTTCAGCTAATATCTAAAGCGTTTAAATATAAACCCTGTAGAGAATTGGTACTTTGTAACTTTTTAGGTGGCATCCTTCATTTAGAACTAAAAGTAGTTGACACTTTTTAAATAAGCGATCGTCATCCTATGCTTCTAGCAGGAATCTTGCATAGACAAAGAGATTCCCGATAAAACAACTCGGGAATGACGATAATAATGAAATGAAAGTGTAAACGGGTCAATGAAAGATGCCTTTTAGGTGGTATAATCTTGGCCCTCATTTTTGATATTCCTGGCTACGAATTTAAGACGGGATAGATTAAACTCGTAGGGTGCATTTCATGCACCATAGAGTCACCAAAATCCATCAATATAGGGATAGAGATACAAAGTGACCGAATATCAAGCTAAAGATTTTATTCAGACTAAAGAAGGTCTGGTTTTTGCCGTGGTAGAACAAGGCTTGGAAAATGGAAAAGTACTGTGTTTTTTGCGCTATAGGAAGTATGGAGATGCCTGGCAAAAATTGGCGACCCAGCAAGCAAATGATTTATTAAAAACGCAATATCCCCAGTATTTATTTTTTTCAGCAGTAAAATCTGCTCATTTACATGCTGTGGCTGTTGCCGATATTAGTATTCATCATCAACCCAGGCAGCGTTTACAGGTTATTTTAGCGAAACAGAATCCTGATAAGATTGAGCAGGATTTGATTATCTTATGTCAGCTATTGCAAGCGCAAGCTATTTCGCTTCAAGATTTAGGTGTTACGGGGTCTTTGTTAATTGGTGCACAGAATTCAAGTTCAGATATTGATCTTGTTGTTTATGGGAGAAAAATATTTCATCGACTTAGGGGGATTATCGGACAGTTGATAGCCGCTGATAAACTACAGAAACTGGATGAGTGTGCCTGGTTAGAGTCATATCAGCGTCGCTTATGTGACCTGAGTTATAGTGATTATGTCTGGCATGAACAACGAAAATATAATAAGGCACTCATTAATCATCGTAAATTTGACCTTAATTTAATTGAGCAGCAAGCCGGGCATTTAGACTTAAGTTATCAGAAACAAGGGGCGACTGTTATTCAGGCACTTGTGACTGATGCACAATATGCTTTTGATTACCCCGCGAGGTTTCTGGTCGAGCATGATCAGCTAACGGAAGTTGTTTGTTATACGGCAACATACACCGGACAGGCAGAGCAGGGTGAAATGATTGAGGTGGCGGGTCAGCTAGAAATGTCTAGTACAGGTCAGCGGCGATTACTCGTCGGTTCAACGCGTGAGGCACAGGGAGAATATATTAAAGTGATCGCGGATTTATGAGTCAGTTACCTGATTTTAAGGCCATCATTTTTGATATGGATGGTCTGATTATAGATACCGAGACGACTTATTTTGCAGCATGGCAGCAAGCTGCAACTGCGTTAGGCTACCATATTAGCGATTCATTTTGTGTCAGTTTGTCGGGGTTGGATTTTTCGCTTATTGAGGTAAAGTTAGCTGAATATTTTTCTGTAAGCTTTCCTTTTAAGGAGTTTTATAGCCTAAGTGCCAGGATTTGGCGTGCCCGTGCAGAACGTGAGGGGATTGCCGTTAAAAAGGGTGTTCATGATTTAGTGTCTGTGCTTCATGCGCGTGAGATTCCGTATTGCCTGGCAACTAATAGTCCAGAGTTAAATGCACGTGAATGTTTGCAATATGCTGCTGTGGATGATTTATTTACTAAAATGGTTTGTCGTGATCATGTGCAGATGCCAAAACCAGCACCGGATTTGTTTTTACAGGCGGCCAGAGTTTTACAGCAGCCGATTGAAAACTGTCTTGTTATTGAGGACTCTTTAATCGGTTTATTGGCGGCTAGTAATGCCAATGCCTTTTCGGTATTAGTGCCTTCTATGCCTGATACAGATGGGAGAATGCAGGGATTAGCGGGTGTTGTTGTGAATGATTTAATTGAGCTGTCTGTGATGATAAAGCCTGCCTACTGAGGGTAATTATGATAAAAAAAATCGTAGTAATCATTGTTGTAATGTTCTGTTCTTCTAGCTTTTCTCTCGCAGAGGAAATTTTTTTGACAACAGGCCAAAAGATTAGTCGTTCTCAATATATAGCTCTTGTTGAGATATTGGAAATTAACAAAGCTGACAAATTTATCGTTGAGGATAAGTATGTAGGGCAGTATCAAAAGTGGGTATTTAAAGTATCAATTATACAAAATATCGTTGGCAAAACAAAAAGTGTTATTTATTTTGAAGCAAATGAACGACTTCGTCGTATTCCAAGTTTCCATACCTATGATATTAAAATAGGCCAAAGGTATTTTGTTTTTTTAAAAGAAAAAAATGGTAAATATGCTTTAACAGGTGATAGTAACCAGTTCATTGAGAATGCAGATGATCATAATGTTTTTGTTGATTTCGAAGAAAAAAAGCCGAAAGCTATGATAAATCATTTCAATGATCGTGATTATATGCTGAGAATACGAGAATACCATAAAGATATTAGTAAATAATATAATGTAGTTCGTAGAGGGTGTGCTAATTTTTTAAAACTCGGTAGGGTGGGCAATGCTTTTCTGTCCACCAGCCTAACTTGCATTAATACTATCTAAATAGTGTCTGTAGAGCATATAATGTGCGATTAAATATCTGCTTCCTGCGCAAGAGCGTTAATAGCATTAAGCAACGTGCACTCAATAGCTTTGATTGTATGGGAAAGAGAAAAAATTAGGTAAGAAATGAATATTAAAGAATATATGACTGGGCTGGGTCAGCAAGCTAAAGTGGCGGGGCGTGAAGTCAGCCGAGCTGAGTCGGGTCAGAAAAATGCGGCATTATTGGCGATTGCCGAACAACTGGCCAGTCAATCCGCTTATCTGGCTGAAGAAAATGCCAAAGATTTACAGGCAGGTCGAGAAAAAGGTTTAGATGCGGCGTTATTAGACAGATTAGAATTAACGCCTGGCAGAATTCAGGCAATGATAGACGGCTTAAAAGAAGTCGCCGCTTTGCCTGATCCTGTCGGCGCAATATCAGATTTGAACTATCGTCCTAGTGGCATTCAAGTCGGGAAAATGCGTGTACCTCTGGGTGTGATTGGGATTATTTATGAATCACGTCCAAATGTTACCATTGATGCGGCGGCATTATGCTTAAAATCAGGTAATGCCTGTATTTTACGCGGCGGCTCTGAGTCGATTCATTCTAATAAAGCGATTGCCAGTTGTATTGCCAAAGGTTTAGCCAGTGTTGGTTTACCCGTAGAAGCCGTACAGGTGGTGGAAACTACAGATAGGGCAGCCGTCGGTGAATTAATTACCTTATCTGAGTATGTTGATGTGATTGTTCCTCGCGGGGGTAAAAACCTGATCGCACGTATTTCAGCAGAAGCGACGATTGCAGTGATTAAACATTTAGATGGTATTTGCCATGTCTATATTGATGATCATGCGGATCTGGAAAAAGCGGTTAATATTGCCGTCAATGCAAAAACACATCGCTATGGTGTGTGTAATGCTATGGAAACCTTGCTGGTGGCTGAGTCAGTTGCGACCGCAGTATTGCCTGAATTGGCGGCTGAATATAAAACGGCAGGTGTCGAGTTACGCGGTTGCCTGAAAACCTGTTCTATCGTACCGGATTGTACCCGTGCAACGGAGGAAGATTGGGCAACAGAATATTTAGCGCCTGTTTTATCCATTAAGGTGGTTGCCGATATTGATGAGGCAATGATACATATTAATGAGTTTAGTTCAGGTCATACGGAATCAATTATCACTGAAAACTATACCTTGGCACGGCGTTTTTTACGCGAAGTGGATTCCAGTTCGGTGATGGTGAATGCATCAACGCGTTTTGCTGATGGCTTTGAATATGGTTTAGGAGCTGAAATCGGGATTAGTACCGATAAATTACATGCGCGTGGCCCGGTTGGCCTGGAAGGTTTAACCAGCTTAAAGTATGTTGTCCTCGGAGATGGACATATCCGTCAGTAAATGATTGGTATCTATGGGGGAACGTTTAATCCCATACATTACGGGCACTTAAGAACAGCACTGGAAGTCAGTGAGATTTTTGCTCTGGATGAAATGCGTTTATTGCCCTGTGCACAACCCGCTCATCGGGCGGAACCTGAGGTTAGTGCTGCCATGCGTTTACAAATGTTGCAACTGGCAGTCAAGGGTACAGCGGCATTGCAAATCGATACGCGAGAATTGCAGCGGGCAGGGCCATCCTATATGGTTGATACGCTGGCTTCAATTCGCGCAGATATTGCACGACTCCCTTTAATATTATTTATCGGCAGCGATGCATTTAATGGCTTGACTAGCTGGCATCGTTGGCAGAAGCTGAGCGATTATGCCCATATTGTGGTGATGACACGTCCTGGTTTTACGCCTGATCCCTTGCCGGATTTTTACACTGATAAACGCGTTGATGATAGACATTCGTTAAAATCCTGTCCTAGTGGTAAAATCTATTTCCAGCAAGTGACACAATTGGATATTTCAGCAACGGCTATACGCCAAATGTTTGCTGAGAATAAAAGTGCCCGTTTTTTATTGCCTGAATCGGTTATTGAATATATACAGGCAAAACGGCTATATACATAGCCGTGTAAAATTATTTTAACAATATGATATAACATCTGAATAACTGTAGAGATTCCAGAGTTTAATGCTAAAAACGCTGCATTCGCTGTGGTAAACATGTTAAATCATTGATGCTCGATTACTTCGAGTCAAAGAAAGAATAAAGGAAATTGAATGCAAGAAGATGAATTATTAGCCCTTGTGACTGATGTATTAGATGAACGTAAAGCAGAAAATATCACTACCATTGATGTCATAGGCAAAACCAGTTTTACTGATTATATGGTGGTTGCGACGGGAACATCTGAGCGACATATTAAGGCCTTATGTAATTATGTGGCTGTCGCGTTAAAAGAAAAAGGAATCGCTCCCCGAGGTATAGAGGGTGCGCAAGGGTCTGAATGGGTATTAATGGATTTAGGTGACGTTATTTTGCATGTTATGACGGCTCAAACGCGTGAATTTTATCAGCTGGAAAAGCTCTGGAGTGTTGAGAATACTCAGGACAATGATGAAGAAATTTACGATGAATAAAAAATTTATTATAACGCTACTGCTGTCTTCAGGACTATCGACTGCTTACGCACAAACACCGGATATTAAAGAGGGCTTATGGGAAATAAGCTCTCAGGCTAGTATTGTAGAGATGCCGATGCAAATGCCCGCATTGACTCAGGAGCAGTGTTTTACCAAACAAAGCATGAGTCCGGAAAATATCCTGCAACAAAACAATTGCCAGATAAATAATATGGATATTCAGCCAGACCGGGCAAACTGGAGTATGACTTGCCAGCAAGAAGGTATGACCATGCAAGGTTCCGGGAATATTAAGTATCAGAAAACAAGTTTTTCAGGTGTATTTGATTTGACCATGTCAGGTGGGTCAGAAGGTGCGATGCATATGCACACCGAACTTAAAGGGCGGTATATCGGGAAGTGTCCTTAGGAATCTTTACTATTTCTAACTCATTAGCCTATATGAGAGTTACTTGTGTAGGCTAAATACTAACAATGCGGCTTTATTTCATGCCCGCTTCCTAGTATTTCGTTATAATACTTTCCATATTGTTTTAATATTTTTTGAGAGTTTTTCATGATTCAAGGTAGTATCGTAGCATTAGTCACTCCTATGTTTGATAACGGTGATGTTGACAAGGATAGCCTGAGAAAGTTAGTAGAATTTCATATAGAACAGGGGACCGATGCCATTGTTGCCATGGGCACCACTGGCGAGTCTGCTACGCTAGATGAAGAGGAACATTTAGATGTGGTGAAGTCCGTTGTGGACTATGCTGCTGGCCGGCTCCCTATTATTGCCGGCACCGGTGCAAATTCAACGAGTGAAGCGATTGCTTTAACAACAGCAGCTAAAGGCGTAGGAGCTGATGCTTGCTTACTGGTGACACCTTATTACAATAAGCCTACTCAGGAAGGTTTGTACCTGCACTATAAAGCCATTGCGGAAGCGGTTGATATTCCTCAGATTCTATATAATGTACCGGGGCGTACAGCCTGTGATATGTTGCCTGAAACCATTGGGCGGCTAGCTAAAATAGAAAATATCGTTGGTGTTAAAGAGGCAACGGGTGATTTATCGCGTGTGTCGGTTATTCGTAATTTATGCGGTGATGATTTTGCTATCTATACCGGTGATGATGCCAGTAGCTGTGAATTTTGTTTGCTTGGTGGCAATGGCACGATTACCGTTTCAGGTAATGTTGCGCCACGCCTGGTGCATGAAATGATTACAGCGGCCATCAATGGTGATCGTGAAACATCGACGAGTATCGATGCGAATTTAACGGGTTTGCATACGCAGCTATTTATTCAGTCCAATCCTATTCCTGTAAAATGGGCAGTCGCTGAGATGGGCTTAATGAGCAAAGGTATACGCCTGCCACTGACATGGTTGACTGAAGAGTGCTTTGAAGAAGTTCGTACAGCGATGCAACAAGCATGTGTTCTTTAACCTTTTCTTAGAATCTTTGCATGAAAGCGATTAAACTTATTTTGATTTTGTGTTTAACACAGGTCACTGCTTGTAGTTATTTTTTTCCAGATAAAGAAAAGGACTATGTTTACAGCAAAGAAGTGAAACCTTTAGAGGTTCCTCCTTATATGCAGGCTGAAGAATCTTTGCCCAAGCTAGATCCTGTTTTAATGCCTGTTACTTTAAGCAATACCATTACACGGGTAGATGAAGGAAGCGCTGTTTATTTACGAGTTAATTCACCTTTTTCTCATGCCTGGCGTGTCGTTGGTAAAGCATTAACGGCAAGTTCAATTGAAATTACCGATAAAAATCGCTCATTTGCAACTTATTATGTGCAATATGACCCTGATGTGCAAATCGTTAAAGATGGCTCGTTTTGGGATGAGCTTGTTTTTTTCTTTGGTGATGACCCAAATCAGGAAAAGCCCTATCAGATATTTTTAACTCAAACAGAACAAGGTACGGAAATTTATGTCAGAGATGATTTTGGCGATAATTTAATTCACGGTGATGGAGTGAAATTATTAGATTTGCTGTATGAAACAATTGAAAAGGATTTTGCAAAATAGTTTTGCTTTCTCGTTCCCATGCGCCAGCGTCACTGCCATTAAGTTAAGGAATCAAACTAAATAAAACCCGATAGTTGTGTAGCCCGTATGGAGCTTGCGGAATACGGGAAAGTGAGTGCGCTGCTCTTCCTGTATTGCGCAAGCTCCATACAGGCTACATTAGAACATAGACTTTCGGATAT
>WTCN01000108.1 GCA_013138555.1 Methyloprofundus sp.
GGCAGGCTGATAGAGAAAGGCAAGACATGTATAAGAGCTTGTTTGAACAACAGATTCCTGCTTATACGATAAAAGAAATACGCGATGCAACAAATAAAGCCTGGGTATTGGGGTGTGATAGGTTTAAGCAGCAGGTTGAGATTCAAACTGGGCGACGTGCATCACCTCAGCTGCGGGGTGGGGATAGGAAGTCTGAAAAATATAAAGAAAATCATTGACTCTGGTTCCTTTACCCCTTTGATTAGAAGAGTTGATAGTTGTATATAAATAAATCTATTGATTGTTATATTAGAATAAACTAAACTATAAATTCATTAATATTTTTATAGGAAATTCGTATGATTCAGTTAAATACTAAATTAACAGCTATTGCTTTTGCTTTGTCAATGAGCTTCTCAGTTTCCGCAGCAGATGATCATGGCAGTATGCAAAATGGAGATATGAAGCAGGATGGTGGCATGCAAAATGAAAATATGGATAAAGGAGATATGCAGCAAGGTGGAGGCATGAAAAATGGCATGATGGGGATGGGGACGCATTGCCCATTAAAGCTGAATGCAAATCAATTTGTGCCACATGTTTTACCTGAAGAAGTTAAAAATGATTTATTTTATATGCGTGAAGAAGAAAAGCTAGCGCGTGATGTTTACCAGGCTTTATACCTTAAGTGGTTTTCTACGGTTCATGGAAATATTTCTGACTCTGAGCAAAAGCACATGGATAGAATAAAAATATTTCTGGATGTGTACGGGCTTGAAGATTCAGTGAGTGAAGAAGAGGGTGTTTTTAATAATGCAACCCTGCAATTATTATACGATGAACTTGTTGCTCAAGGTATGGAGTCAGAGCTTGAAGCTTATAAAGTGGGAGCCTACGTTGAAGAAGTTGATATTAAGGATCTGGAAGAGTCAATAAAGAATACCGATATTCCAGAATTGAAAAAAATGTATATGCAATTGAAAGGCGCTTCATATAAGCATTTACGTAAATTTCATGAGAAAATTGTTGCTTTAGAGGGAGAGTACACCCCTCAGGTTTTAAGCCAGGATGATTTTGATGCTATTTTAAATGCAGAGAGCGGCATGATGATCATGGGTAATGGAATCAGAGTATCAGCTGATGAAGTCATGGGAACGAATGCCTGTTTTGTATCCACTCTAAATGCAGATGAGCAAGCATTACAAAATGGTAGTGAAATTAATGCGGATCAGGCGATAGATATTTCATATCAGGTAGATGTTGATGCAAATGATGTGGGTAAGGCAGCGGACTGGATAATTGTGGCAAACTATATGCCAGCGGCAGATGCTGCATCAGCGATCTGGTTTGTGCGTAATGGTGAGCAGTGGCAGGTATGGGACGAGAAGCTTGATAGCTTAACAGCTGCAATGAGTAGTGATGAATTACAAATGATGCAGTCTGTTCCTATTTTTGATGGTATGTTAAGTGACTTTTCAGGAAAATACACTATTTTTACCGGTTATCGCGTAGAGGGCAATGGGCTGGTTTATAACCCGGCTCCTTTAATGTTTTCGGTTAAGTAGCTTTTCTTTCTGTTTGTGTGAGACATTAATGACATAAGCTTAGTCTTAAGTAAAAAGCCTCACTTTATTGGGGCTTTTTTTATGCCTTATATTCGTTTGCATAGCGTTAGCTATTAATAACATGACGCTTTTCTAGCATAAGATAAATACAATAAGTTGCCGCTGCCGCAAGCAGGTGCTTAATCGTATGACCGCTAAAGACTTGTCCAGTTAGCTCAAAGATAAATTTATCCGCTAACTCAAAAACCTTGGCAAGTATGTAGAAGAGTAGCCCATACATAAGATAATGGCGATGCGTGTAGTGGCCTTTATATAGGTAAAGCATCGCTGGAATAATAGCTAATGGAGCAAACTGCATAAAGCCATAAAAGCGTAGATCATTAGTGTAATGCCAATAAATAACACTGCATAAGCCTAAAAAAATAGCAATAGCAAGCGCTGTCTTCTCATTGATGCCAGGTATATTCTCTATTAATAATGCAACAAATAGACTCATAAAACTGATCATCATCGGTAGACGGTCCCAGACTAGGGTTTGATTATTCGGGTTTAAATGATAATAGCTAGAGCCCAGTGCAACTAAAATAAGCCCGATAAAAAATGTTCGCCAGGATAGTGAGATATGTTTATCTATACACAAAAATAGCCCCATCAATCCAATAATTACAAATGGCAGGTTGCTGATAACATCAGCGAAGTTCGGGATTTCGAACCAGTCGCGCTTATTGGCAAGCAGGTGATAGGCCGGGTCTTGTGGCAGGGGTACTGTTAGCAGTATGATGCCGATAAACAGGATGATCAATGCAATGAATATAAGCCACTTCTGGGTTGTTGTGATTGTTTGCATGTGCTGATTCCCTATTGTAAGTTACTGATTGTCAGGGCTACGTTAGCGGTTATTTTACCAGTAATTCCAATATTAATATGTCGCACGATCCACAGCCTGTATTAGCGCCTGTGGCTGAGGATATTTTGTCGACTGTATCAGCACCTTGTTTAATAAGCTGTTTAATCTTTTCTTTGCTTGTTCCCGTACAGGTACAAATAATTGTTTCTTGTTTATCTGGGGTACTATCTGGCATAGAGAATTCTCGATATTTATTTAGTCATGTGAAAACTATGCTTATTATAGCTACTGAATAGGGGGAGCCAAGGTTTTTTATGTCCATCACAAGGCTGGTGTATTTCTGGCTTGCATTAGCTCGGCATATTCTTCAGGTGCTAGGATTTGACGCAAATCGATAAAACTACCACTTTCATAATCGCTAAGATAAGGAAGGGCAGTTAATATTCTTGCCGCTGCTTCGCGTGGGGAAAGTATTTTGCCATCATGCCTTGCCTGCTGGATGCGCTTCAAGGCAGGAAATTTGTCACTATCAGCTTCATTGCATAGGTAGTCCATCATTTTTGAAGTAACGATACCGGGTGCGATAGAGGTAATATGTGTATCAGGAAACTCATGCGCATAAAGACGGCCGAGCATATTCAGTGCTGATTTGGATAAAGCATAGCCACCCCAGCCTTTGTTGCCTAATACAGCAGCGCCTGATGACATGAGTAATATTTGTTTAACGGCAATATTAGATTGTAATAACCAGTCCAGAATAAATTTATTGGACCAGACACTGATATTCATTATCTGTTGCAGTTCATCCAGTGATGTTTCGCGCATGCTTTTTAACTCACCTAGAATGCCTGCGTTTAGAATAACCAGATCTAATGTTTTGATTTCGCCTAGTAGTTGCTCCAGCGCCTGAGAAATCTCATCGAAGCATGTCAGGTCACATTGAATATCTTTGATATTGCCTGTCAACTGGCTACCTCGACGACTACAGCCGTATACGCAATAGCCTTCAGCCAGGAGAGCTTCTGCTAGACCTTTGCCTAGGCCGCTACTGGTTCCTGTGATAAATACGTTTTTGGGTATCATGATTTTGTTGCGCTTTGCAGGGCAGTTGCTTGCTGTTCTGCCAATGCATATAGCCGCTGCCATTCTTCTTGCAGAGTATTATCTGGCATGCTTTTATTTGCCCGGGTATACCAGTATTGAGCATTGCCTAAATCTCCTTCTACCCGGTGTAAGTAGCCATGAATTAAACAGGCTACCGGGTCTGAGTAGGATTGAATTTGCTGGTGTGCTTTATCCCAGTTTCCTTGTTTTGCAGTGTTTAATACATCAACGTAGTTTATTGTCATGGTTAAGTGCCTGTTGTTTTTGCGCAAGATATGGGTTTATTTTCCATTCATAGGGTTAAAACCTTCGCCTAAAAGGCGAACAGATTTATCTCTCATAGTCATCATGAGAAAAGAGATGTGTAGGATGGGCAAAGGGCTTTTTCGTGCCCATCTTTTACGGTATTAATGATGGGCACGGGATAAAGCTCCTTTGCCCATCCTACAGCTTCTTAAGTTGTTTTATGCATATAGTCAGTTTACAAAGTAAGTGTGAACATAGGCAACAGGGCTATTCGCCCTGTATCCCGACTTTCAGTCGCCAAACTCTCTAACCCACCCGCTTTTAGCGGGTGGTTGTTTAGTTTTTGCTACAGATAACTCAGGGCAAGGCAGCGTAAGTCAAGCGCAAATTAGAATTAAAGGGAGACATCCCCCAGTGCCATTCAGTTAATGGCATTGGCTAGAGCGTAGTACCTAGAAGAAATTAGGCAATGGTGTTATATGTTTGTTACTGTTATATAGTTTGCAATACTTGTGTGACCTAAATACTCAAATAAACAACGTCGTTCCCGACTCACTGGCTTCACCCAGAAATGCAGCAACACCGCCCACTTCAACACCGTCAATAAGCTCGGCAGCCTGAATACCCATGACATCCATAGACATCTGACAGGCAATCAGTTGTGCGCCGCCCTCGACTAGGCTTTTCAGCAGATTACTTGGTGTTTCCACGCCCTTATCATGCATCACCTTACGAATCATTTTAGCGCCCAAGCCATGCATATCCATTTTTGAAATGGTATTCAAATGGTCCACATCAGACGGTAACATGGTGCTAAACATCCGATCCATCAGCGGCTTATTAACCGAGGGGGCATTTTCATTACGTATCACATCCAACCCCCAGAAAGTGAAGAATAGGCTGACGGGCTTACCCATCGCGAGAGCGCCGTTGGCAATAATCATACTGGCCATGACCTTATCCAGATCATCGGAAAATACCACCAGAGTAAGTTTATCTTTCGTTGTTGTTTCAGTACTTACTATTGGCGCTACCTTGGTCTTACGTAACAGAACAGTGACCAAACCTTTCTCGGCCTTGACCGATAACAAATCATTGCCTGTTTTCTTCGCCCATGCACGCACATCACGACCAAAGGCCGGGTCTGAGGCCGTGACTTCAAGTAGCTCACCGGCATCAAGTGCTTCCATCGCCTTATAGGTTTTCATGATAGGGCCAGGACACTGTAGCCCAACAGCGTTTAGTCTATGTAATTCGCCATGACTATCCACAGCTAACGCAACACTAACAGCACTGCTACCACTACGCTCGGCCTCCACTTCTTCAGGATCGCGAAGCTTAAGGTCATCATAGTGAAAAATATCCGGGTTGGCTTGCTTGTCTACTGCCCATGAATAGGTTTTGTAACCCCCAGAAAGGTTGCGTACCTGAGTAAAGCCCTGTTGTCTGAGAATTCTATAGGCGAGATAGCCGCGTATCCCAACCTGACAAAACACCACGATAGGACTGTCTGAGTCCAGTTCCTGTAGCTGTTCACGTAAATGGTTAATATCAATATTACGTGCCGTCGAAATACTACCAAATTCAAATTCGTCTGC
Organism: Methyloprofundus sp.; assembly: GCA_013138555.1. Classification (GTDB taxonomy): domain Bacteria; phylum Pseudomonadota; class Gammaproteobacteria; order Methylococcales; family Methylomonadaceae; genus Methyloprofundus. Next base: position 5,340 of record WTCN01000108.1, read on the forward strand.
CGTGCGTACATCAAGCAATTGTAACTTTGCATCCTTACTTCCCAG
>WTCN01000168.1 GCA_013138555.1 Methyloprofundus sp.
GTTTTTTCACAAACAGTTGAAATGCCAGGGACGGTGCGTAAGGTAGCCTCTGCATCTGCAATAGATTCTATTCCGCGTGCAATTTGCTGAGCCATTGCTTTAGTTGCACCATCGCGGCTGTAATATATAACAAGAATATTGACCATTCTTTAAACTCTTAAAGGCTAGGGTAATTTGCGGCGCTTATAAAATTGCTAAAACACTTTCCGGAGGACGGCCGATAGCTGCCTTGCCATTCGCTAATACGATAGGGCGTTCAATTAATTTAGGCGTATTCATCATTCCGGCAATTAAAGCATCTCGATCCAGATCAGGGTTATCCATGCCCGTTGCTTTATATTCTGCTTCTTTAGTGCGCATCAGTTCGCGTGGCTGTATATCAAGCAGAGTTAGGATAGCATCTAGTTCATCCGCTGTTGGCGGCGTTTTTAAATATTCAATCACTTCTGCTTCTACGCCATTTTCTTCTAATAACTGTAATGTCTGACGCGATTTACTGCACCTTGAATTATGGTAAATTTTTACGCTCATCGGTTTTTTCTTAAGTCTTAGTTGAAAGCTTTATAATATCATACACGGACGAACTTTAGCGCGGTAGCTTGTCAGTGAGGTATCAACCAGACCCAGTAGAGGAGTAGAAATATTAGCAATAATCATCGGCAAAGCAAGTCGCCAAACCTGCCGATGATTAAAGGTGATGTTTTTCAACAATGATTAATCACTAAAGTCGCTTTGCTTTTATACAGCATCGATACCAAAAATTCTGCGATATAAAACGCCTTGTAAAGCAATGAACATCGGGATGGACCATATTAACCCTAAGCCCAGAGGTATGACGCTGACAAGATAAATTATCACCATTAGCGCAGCGGTAAAAAAGAGTTTAAACCAATGCTGGCTTGCGGCTCTACGAGACGTTTCCATCGCCTGCCAAAAGTCCATGTTTTTATCGATAATCAGAGGCAAGGTAAACATATATGCGATGGAAAGGTAGATTCCAGGGATGATCAGTAGCAAAAATCCTAAGGTAACTAGAACTGATATACAGAGGCTTGCAATAATAATGGGTAGAGTATAGCTAAAGTAAGAAAAGGCCATCTTATAGCTGACGGGGGCATCAATCGCACGATGTAAGCCCATCATGATAATGCCCGCAAAAAACGGGTAGCTCAGTAATGAAAGAATGCCGCTAATAAGAGTCGTAATCACTGATAATAGACCTTCATCAATGGCAGAAAATAAGTCAAGAACCAGCATACTGGCGAAACTTATGGCGATAAGTGCAACAAAGATGAGTGCACCCGCACCGAGGACAGAGCCTTTTAATCCAGAGGTTCGTTGCCATGCTTCTTTAATAACGTCCATAACCTGAAAATCATAAGGCGCAGCAATACCTTCTTGAATGCTACCTGATAGAGTGCTATTAATTTGATTTGTTTGCATAAAAAACTCCTGGGTAATAAAATTACATTAGAACTATGATTCAGGTATTTCAAAAAAGATGTTACGGATGGAGGGCTCGTTACTCACAACTCTAAGGAGTGCGGATTTAATAATATCCGCAAGTCTCTGTTCTAATGTAGCCTGTAGGGAGCTTGCGGAATACAGGAAGAGCAGCGCACTCACTTTCCCGTATTCCGCAAGCTCCCTACGGGCTACACAACTATCGGGTTTTATTTAGTCTGACTCCTTAGAATGCCCATGTTATATTTAGTCAAACTAGACGCTGCTTTGGTGAGTGATCTCAGGTCTAAGTAATAAGTCTCCAACAAAAAGGTTTGGGGGGTGATGAAAGAGTGTTTTCATAATATATTGATAATGAAAGGTTTATTCTATTGTGATTGAGATTTATATGCTATCAGCTAAAATCTTAGCTAAGAAAAATTACTTAATAATGAAAAAAATATAAAAAATAGTTGCAAAATTATAAATGTTTTGTATAATATCTAAATCGACTGAGGGTCCTTAGCTCAGCTGGTAGAGCACCGCACTTTTAATGCGATGGTCGAGCGTTCGAATCGCTCAGGACCCACCATCGAATCCTTTGATAAATAAACACTTTATCAAAACAAGCCAGCCATCGTGCTGGTTTTTTTATGCCTGAAATCCCACTTTACGAGCACCGCTTATTTTTTCTGAGTGTAGTAAATTTTGATTCCATAACTCTTGACTATACTTAAAAACTCCTCGTCATCCTTGAGTTTTACCCAGCTTAGGAGTGCGGATTTAATAATACCCGAAAGTCTCTGTTCTAATGTAGCCTGCATGCAGCTTGCGGAATACAGGAAGAGCAGTGCACACTCACTTTCCCGTATTCCGCAAGCTCCATACGGGCTACACAACTATCAGGTTTTATTTAGTCTGATTCCTTAGGAGATTGTTCGAGAGCTAACGTATTTGTCAGGCGACTAATGTGTTGCTCATTCTACCTTACTGCTATACATATGGCTACTAAATAGAGAGATAGCTATTGATCTATAGGCTAGTCTGCGGATAACAGGCATATCAGATTCCTGGTAGCAGTGCTAATTTTGTTAGTTACCCAGAAGGCAATGAAATGATTTGTTATTGCTACTTTACTCTGTGGTTGGTTGGGCTTTTTATTTATTGCGTTTTTGAGACTAGCTAGCTTTACAATTCACTTTGGGGGAGTAGACTTTAGTTTGCATGTATCATCTTGCTAAAATGTGATCAGCATGCTGAGACTTAAATATAATTCTGTACTCTTTACGTAGTAAGCTCTATCGCTTTTTCGTTGAGGAACTCATTAGGGAAATAAAACACGCATGGCAAAGTCAATAAAGGACAGTGGCACTTCATTAATTTTTTTAATGAAGCTGATTGATAGTGCGATTATTGTCGGAACAGGTATTGCTTGTTTTTTTATTCTGGAACCTATCAAAAATTTCCTGCCCTATACCGGGTTTATGCCTGAAAACTATTTAACAATCATCGTACTGGGTTTTATGTTTAGTGCCTGGTGGTTTCCTGCGTTTCATGTCTATCAAAGTTGGCGCTGGAGCAGTTTTTTAACTGAAATACGAGGGCTGCTACTCGGCTGGACTTTTTCTATTATTGGCTTGCTTGCTTTTATCTTTTTTACCAAGACGGCAACAGAGTTCTCAAGGCACTGGTTTATTTTATGGTTTGTTAGTGTTTTTAGTATCTTAATGTTGCAGCGCTTTATATTGCGCTGGGTATTACGCACATTACGTCAAAAAGGGGTTAATCTGAGGCATATTGTTATCGTAGGTGATGGCTTATTGAGTGAGCAGCTTATTGAAAAAATTCAGCAGGCAACATGGATGGGATTGAATATTAAAGGTATTTTTGCCGATATGCCAATTGATAATATAACAAACCTGCCTCATTTAGGTAAAACACAGGATGTGCTAGCTTATGTAGAAGAAAATGCGATTGACCAGGTCTGGATAACCTTGCCCTTAAAAGCGATGGAAAAAATAGAAAACTTATGTAGAGAATTGCACTCTGTGGTTGTCGAAGTTAAATTAGTCCCTGATATTTCTAGTCTACGCCTACTGAATTATTCGACCATACAGTTAGACGGTATAGCGGTGATTAATATGTCGGTTTCACCTATGTCAAGTGGTCATCGGCTCTTAAAGTGGCTGGAAGATAAGATCTTGTCATTTGTTATTTTACTGTGTATTAGTCCGTTGCTAGGTATTATTGCTTTAGCGGTTAAACTCAGTTCACCCGGTCCGGTATTTTATAAGCAGGAACGTGTCGGCAATAATGGTAAAAAATTTCAAATGCTTAAATTTAGGTCTATGCCTGTTGATGCAGATAAAGAGTTGGTGTGGGGAGGTTCTCAGGAAAAGAAAAAAACCAGAATTGGGCTGTTTTTACGCCAGACAAGCCTTGACGAATTACCTCAGTTTATTAATGTCTTAAAAGGTGATATGTCAATTGTAGGGCCACGCCCGGAACGGACTGTTTTTGTTGAGCAGTTTAAGCATGAGATTAATAGCTATATGCAAAAACATCTGGTTCAAGCGGGGATTACCGGGTGGGCGCAAGTGAATGGCTGGCGCGGTGATACCAGTTTAAAAACACGTCTTGAGTATGATTTATTTTATATAGAGAACTGGTCTTTCTGGTTTGATTTAAAGATTATTTTTATGACTCTTTATAAAGGGGTAAATGGAAATGAAAAAGCATAGCTTGAAGAAATTGTAGAATAATTCGCAGCGCCCTTCGAGTATATAGCCCTTTGGCATATACAATAAACAGGTGTAAAAGTCTTATTTAGGAGTGCGGATTTAATAATATCCGAAAGTCCATGTTCTAATGTAGCCTGTATGGAGCTTGCGGAATACAGGAAGAGCAGCGCACTCACTTTCCCGTATTCCGCAAGCTCCATACAGGCTACACAACTATCGGGCTTCTGTATATGCATTTTGCATTAATAGAGATTCTCCGCTACTCAAAAGCGAAACCTTTAGCCCTGCAGGTTGATGGCTAAAGATTTCGCTTTTGAGTGTTAAAATAATGAGGGTCAGAATATGTGAGCATTATTTCTCAAAAAGTCTATAGTTATTAACAGAGAAAACTTATTTTTGTACTATGCGATAGGTTAAATGAGACAAAAAAGGCGCTAACGATGACAAGAAAGCTGATTACCTTTGACTGGGCGATAAAGCGTTTACTACGAAGTAAGGCCAATTTTGGGATCTTGGAAGGGTTTCTGAGTGAGTTACTTAAAGAAGATATTACCATATTGGATGTGCTGGAAAGTGAAAGCAACCAGGAAGACAAACGTGATAAATTTAATCGTGTTGATCTAAAGGTGCGTAATAATCATGATGAAATCATTGTGATAGAGATCCAATATGATAGAGAGCATGACTACCTGCAGCGTATATTTTATGGTGTTTCAAAAACAGCCATAGAATATATGACAGAAGGTTCTTCCTATGCAAAAATAACCAAAGTCATTTCTGTTAACATTCTTTATTTTGACTTAGGAAAGGGGCTTGATTATATTTATAAAGGCACCACTAGCTTTATAGGGATACATCAGCATGATCGCTTAGGGCTAAATGAAAAGCAAAAACAGCTATTTAAAAAAGACAGCATAGAATCGCTATATCCAGAATACTATTTAATAAAAATTAACCACTTTAACGATATAGCAAAAGACGGGCTGGATGAATGGATTTACTTTCTAAAAAATGAAGAAATTAAAGATAATTTTACAGGCAAAGGGCTAAAGGAAGCCCAGGAAAAGCTCAGTATTATGAAATTGCCAGAAGACGAGCAAAAAGCCTATGCACATTATCAAGATGACTTGCACTATCAGGCTAGCATGTACGAATCTTCATTTGGGGATGGTTATAATGAAGGAAGAAATAAAGGTAGAGTAGAAGGTAAAGCAGAAGGTAAAGCAGAAGGCAAGGTAGAAGAAAAGGAACAAATGGTTTTAAATTCTTATCGTTCAGGAATAGAGCTTGCTACGATCAGTCAAATTACCCAGCTAAGTATTGAAAAGGTAAAAGAGATAATAAATGCGAATGGCTTGTGAGAGTTTTCATAAACGAACTATATAATAATACCTTAGCCAGATTTTATTTTTACAATAAGTTGAATTTTTTATGATTTATAAAGCAATGAGTTATAGTTATTTTTTATTTGAAAAATAGCCTATTTTTTATTTTTCTGAAAGTTTTAAGGTCTTGAAACGGTTAATTTAAAGGGTAGCGTCCCCTTTTTCAAAATGTTTAAAGAAATCGGTAGTATAGAAAAATATGGTTCAGGTGTTGCCCGAATGAAACAAGAGTGTCAAAGCTATAAGTACTCATGCATAATTATGCTAACATTTTTAATTTTAAGGTTTCGTAGGATGGGTAGAGTATCTTTTTGCGAAACCCATCATTCTGCGCAGGATTGATGGGTTTCATTGCGTGCCTAAAAAGCA
>WTCN01000195.1 GCA_013138555.1 Methyloprofundus sp.
GATGCCCGCCTGTTTCCTATTGATTATTGTATTACTGGTCTGGCAGTTTAATTCTTTCCGTCGTGCAGCGATTATTATCATTACCATCCCGCTGACCTTTATCGGTGCTGTTATTGGCTTACTGGTCATGAATGCTCCGTTTGGCTTTATGGTGATACTGGGCTTGCTGAGCCTTGCCGGTATTATCATTAATAACGGTATCGTCTTACTGGATCGTATTGCAATCGAATGTGATGCTGGAAAGCCTCCTTATGAAGCGGTCATTGCAGCAGCCATCGCCCGTTTTCGTCCGATTCTAATGACCACCTTGACCACTATACTCGGCTTGTTGCCGCTGATTCTCTCAAAAGATCCATTGTTTTATGGCCTAGCCTGTGTGATTGCTTTCGGGCTATTGGTGGGTACTGTATTAACGCTGGTTGTGGTGCCGGTACTGTATTCATTATTTATGCGCGTGGAAATTTCTGAGTAATCTGGAGGTCTATATTGCTGGTGGTGCGTGCAACTTGCTCGCATCACCAGTAAGTATTATTGCACAGGCAAAATGTTTTTAATCTCCACCCCTTCAGCAGCCAGTGTCAACTTCATGCCCTTTTGCTTGGAGGTTAAATGCATAATCACATCATTTCTGTTTTTCATAGTCACAGCAGAAACACCATTACCATAGCTAATCCCAATTCCAGCAGCCCAATACTTACCCTCCATATCCTTGGGCTCGATCACTCTGTAGATATTTCCTTCTGCTTCAAGCAAAGAAAAACCAACATCCAGCATTGATATACCCTGAATATCAAAAGTATAAGTTGAACCATCGTACATAGTTAACTCACCTTGCCCCCATTCATATCCAATACCAATCGCAATTGAAGTACTTTTAATTGACACTGTGCCTATAATTAGCGGGGCCGGAACGACCTTAATCGCGTAAGATTCGATATACACCAACTCAACTTCATCTCCCACTATAATTCTGGAAAGGTCGAACTGCTCAGCCACATTAACCACCACAGTCTGCGCTTCTCCCGTCACAGTCAACAGGCTGTTTTTTTGATCAATGGCCTCTACGAGGCCCACTGTCGTGATTGAACGAGTGGTTTTCGCACTGGCTTGTTTTTCTACCTCAAACTGACGACTATATTCCTTAAGTCCAGTATTTTTAGGCCCTAAAGTTATAGCGAAAGCATTGAAATATTGAACCATAAGCTGATCATCATGCTTGATATCATCAAAATTTTGCACTTCTGGCCCCAAGGTGAACGTTGTTTCCTCACCCTGCTTATTCCTGAGAGTCAGGATGCGATTATCCTTATTAAAACCCACCACAGCCCCCACAACAAGTACTGAAGTCTCAATAGCAGTCTCTTGCTCTTCTGCAGCAGAAACACCAAATAACGGTATAAATAACAGTGCTATTAAAAAGCTGATATGTATTCTTTTAGACATCGTTAATTTCTCCTTATTAGAATTATTTTTTCTCATTTATCATGCTCTATGCTTACAACTCCCACGACGCATACAGCATAGAATGAAACTAGGTCTGGCCGCCACCAGTAAACTGACGCGCCGCCTCACCGATATTTTCCTGCGCTTGTCCAAACCAGGGGTTGGCTTCGGCGAACCCTCCTGTTTTAAGGTTTAAAGTCACAGCCAGATCGGCGTATTTTCCTTTTACCAGCTCGATGTCTGCACAGGCATTAAAGCTGATTGCTAAGAGTGCCAAGTGGACAGTATTAAGAATTCCTTTTTTCATATTAAAAAACATGGGAATTAAAGAGCACCCTTCATTTCTCGGTTGACACTTTTTTTATTTAACAAGCGTAGCCCGTATGAAGCTTGCGTAATACGGGAAAACCAGCGCCTCCGAATGTCCCGTATTCCGCAAGCTCCATACGGGCTACGTTTATATTCTTGATTCATATAGATTATCGAAGTGTAAACTACTTTTATGGTCATATGAAAGATGGGAATTAAGGGTATTAATTTTTAAAAGAGAACCTAACAATCACATACTTTGTTCTAGAATGGGTTATAGAGATAATTCAAAAAGCTTTCTGATTGTAACTCTAGTTTACGTAGTAAGATAAATACATCGGCAGCCTGGTCAGTATATATAGCAACCATACCACTGGCACCAAAGTTGAGCAGGTGCTGGGGGTCATCGTTGAGTGGGCGTAATTTAATATAAAAAATTTCACCAGTTTCAACCTCCCCTTCCTTAGGTAGCAAAGCAGTTGGGGATAACTGCGCTCCAGCAGTTGCCCATATAACATCCACTACTTCAGCCTGAAACATCTCTCCTGGATACATGCTAAGCGCATAATCAGCTTTGTCACCTGGTCTAATCCACTGTACTGCACGCTGATCAACCTGAGCCATTAAATACAGACTTTCGGTACTGACAAATGCGACCACAGGTGTTTTAAGGCGGATGAATGCGCCTGCCCGTAACTGTAGGTCAACGACATAGCCATCATAAGGTGCTGTCACTATCGCATGATCAACATTATAGCGAGCCTTTTCTGCTTCAGCTTGTAGTGATGCAATTTTTGCATCAATCGCTTTAATCCTGGCTTTTATGCCATTCACTCGATCAGTTCGAATATCCAGTTCTTGAGCGGCCATTAATTTTCTGGGAACTAATTTTTTAGCATCATATAAGCGTCGATTCGCTTCAGCAAGACTGGCTTTTACTGATTTTTTTTCAGCGGCAGCTTGGCTTTGCTCGCCTTCTGCTGTTTTTAGTTTATCAAGCCATGGCTCAGAATCCATGGAAAAAATCGGGTCACCTTTATGTAAAGGGGTGTTTGGTAAAACATGAACCTCCTTCACTAACCCACCCCACATAGGTGCTAAGGGGATAACATAGCGCTCAACAGTCAACTCTTTCGAGTAAGGTGTGTTTTGCCCCAACATAATAACTTCAGTTAAGCCTGCCATAATGTAAAGGCCGAAAACTATAAACTTCCAGAACAGGTTAAAGCGGATATATTTGAAACGGAAAAAGACTAACCAGACCAGGCTGAAATAAGCGATAGAGACTAAAATTTCCATTATGCATTACCCCTTACTGTTAGAGTTAAATTCGACAATACTCTCATTGGAACTATCAGTACCTTCAGAACTACCCAAAGGTTTATTTAACGTTGAATGTGCCTGAGTAAGTTGCTCATTTGATAACTCTTGCTCCTGCAGTGAATGTTGACTCTCGCTATCTACTGATACAAGGTTTTCTTTATTAGCATTTTCTAAATAACCCTGGGTCGGTTTGATATATGCCCAGATAAGAGCAGCCATCCATAGGGGAAAAACCAGAAGCCCCAGTAATGAAGTAATTTCAATTGCTTCTGCTTGTGGGTGATTTCGGCTACGGGCGATTTTTCCGGGCATCGTATGTACAAAAATAACCGCCAGAGCAATAATTATCACTGAAAATAAGATCAGCAGCAATGAGATAGTTTTTATCATTTCGTAGTTATCAATCATGTAATTACTCTTTTTTCGTCATTTAAAAATTTGGCTACACACTTAAGATGGGACAACTCCCTTGTAAAACGAGTAGGGTGGGCAGCTTTTTTT
>WTCN01000056.1 GCA_013138555.1 Methyloprofundus sp.
TACACACGGGCTTACGTTACCCACAAAAGCTAGCTGGTATCATGGCTTTATCAACCTATATGCCGACTACCGAGCAACTAAAAACAGAACGCACTCCCGCCAATAATGAAACCCATGTTTTTATGGCACATGGCACGATGGACCCAGTGATACACCTGCAAATAGCCAAAGACTCTTTTAGTCGTTTAAAGTCCATGGACTACCCCATTTGCTGGCATGAATACCCGATGCAACACTCGCTTTGCCTGGAAGAAATTAGCGATATTTCAGATTTTATTAATCGTGTTTTATAACTTGAATTTCATTTCCATGCTGCGCAAGTCCATCATATAAGCTATTCATTACTTCATAACGCAGAGCGTCTCTAAATGCATTCCCACGCAAAGCGTCACTGCCATTAAGTTAAGGAAGATGTAGGATGGGCAAAGCGATAGCCTACCCATCACAAGCGTATTGCGGTTGATGGGCACGTCGTACCTCCTTTGCCCATCCTACTTTTGAAGCTTAACTTAATGGCAGTGACGCGGAGCGTGGGAATGAGAATATACTTCAAATAAGCCTATGTCATTTTTCAAAGACCTTACCCTACGTCGATTTTTCCCTATCGCATTGATCGCCTGCCTGATTATTGCCATTGCCCTGGTTAAGTTACAGCCCAGAATGACACATGAACCCAGTGCTGCTCTGGTGACTCCAGTCAATGCGATAGAAGTCAAAGCTTATACTGTTAGACCTGTCATAACAGGCTTTGGCACAGTTGAACCGGATATATTACTGGAATCAAAAGCTGAAGTTTCCGGTAAAATCACCTATGTACACCCACAATTACGCAATGGCGCGATCCTGCAAAAAGATACGCTTATTATGCGTATCGAACAGGAAGATTACCAATTGGCACTACAACAGGCACAGGCAACTGCCGCCAGTAATCGTGCTAAATTCAGGGAAATTCAGCTACAAAAAAGTAATCTAAAAGCCGATCTTAGCATCGTCGGGAAAAAACTAAAGCTGGCGAAAGTGGAATTGTCCCGCATCCAGTCTTTAGTCAAAAAACAATCTATCTCCAAATCCAGCCGTGATACCCAGCAAGTCAATGTTCTACAGTTACAGCAAGAAAGCCAGAAACTGACTAATCAATTAAAAACTCTACCGGAACAGATCGCCAGTGCTCAAGCTGCTTTAGCCAATGCTGAGTCCATCGTCAAAACTCAACAGCGTAACCTTGAGCGTACCCTTATCAAGCTGCCTTTTAACGCGCGTATTTCACAACGTGCAGTCGATGAAAATCAGTATATCAATAAAGGCGCTCTACTCTACAGCGCACAAACCACCGATAAAATTCTCATCAACGGTCAGTTTGCATTACAGCATTTTAGATCTCTGGCTAAAGACTTTAAAGCACATCAAGCCTTGCTTAAAGAAGCCTTTTTATCTGGTTTTTCCAGCGATACATTCAAGCAACTGGGGCTTAGCGCAAAAATTCGCCTTGCTGATAATGACTCACCTTACTGGCAGGCAAATGTAGAACGTATCACTAGCCAGCTTGATCCCGCCACTCGTACACTGGGGGTTATTGTCAGTGTTGATAATCCTTATGCAAAAATTATTCCGGGCACCAAGCCCCCTTTAATGCAAGGCATGTACACAGAAATATTTTTACAAGGCAGAGCCAAGCCTTTTTATGTGATTCCTCGCGATGCGCTACATGAAAATGAAATTTACATCCTTAACACGCAAAACCGTTTGGAACGTCGACCCGTTGGAAACATGCGAGTACAAGGAAAAATGGTATTGCTAAGCAGCGGATTACAAGCCGGAGAAAAGCTCATTGTCTCTGATGTATTTCCTGCTATTCCAAATATGCAACTTAAAGCGACTATAAAAACAGATTTACAACAGTCCATTGCAGACTGGGTAAAGGAGCAATAATATGATCCGTTATTTTATCCTACACCCCACGGCGGCCAATTTATTAATGGGTTTACTTATTATTCTTGGCCTGATTACCCTGCCAACTCTAAAACGCGAAACCTTTCCTGAAATAGAGCACTATGAAATCGAAGTAAAAATTTTATACCCAGGCGCAACACCCCGTGAAATTGAACAAAAAATATGTAAACCTTTAGAAAATACCATTGATGGCACTAGCTATATAGACGAAATGCGCTGTGAATCGCGCCAGTCGATGGCGGTTGCGACAATCAAAATGCAGGAACAAGGTGATTTCGAGCAGTTTACTAATGATATAAGAAGTGCCGTTGATGAAGTCGAAAACTTTCCTGATGATAGTGAAGAGCCTATTATCAAGGAATTAGGTCGTACTCAGGATGTCGTCACTGTTGCGCTCAGTGCCAATATTCCTAAACCGGAGTTAAAAGATCTGGCAGAAGCGATAAAGGAGCGTATGTTACGTGTACCAGGCATTCCACTAGTCAGTATTGAGGGCTTCTCTAAGCGTCAGTTTCAGATACAGCTGGCACAGGATAAATTACGCTTATACGGCATTAGCTTACAATCCGTTGCCGCTATCATCGCGCAACAAAATCTGGATTTACCCACGGGAGAAATCCAGACCGCCAAACGTGATTATCAGATTCGTTTCAACGATGAACGCCGCTCCCCTCGTGAATTAAAAAACCTGATTATTCTTAAAGGTGAACACGGTAATGAGGTGCGTCTAGGTGATATTGCTACGATTATTGATAGCTTTGAAAAAGCCGAAGAGAAAGCCACCTATAATAATATGCCTACCGCTTTTCTAAAAATACGCAAAAACTCTCAAGACGATAGCCTGCGTATTTTAGAGCAAGTCAAAAAATTTATTACACAGGAACAGCAAGGTCTTCCCGAGCAAGTTTTTTTCAATTTAACGCAAGACTTTACCAGTATTGTTGAAGACCGCATTTCACTACTGATCAGCAATGCCTGGCAAGGTTTACTGATGGTATTTGCCGTTATGTGGCTGTTTTTTGGCACCC
>WTCN01000175.1 GCA_013138555.1 Methyloprofundus sp.
GTCATTAATGGAAATGCTTTAAGTCGCCTCTTTAGAACTCTTGGTTGATTCGGTCGCTTACGCTTTCCTACTTCAGTGTAAGAGATAGCTTTTAGTATTAAAGGAAGTAATTTTTCTAGCATTTTACGAACCAATGGGAACCAATGGGGTCGAACCAATGGGGGAACCAATGGGGTCAGAGTTAATGATTTATGATCCTTTCTGTCATAAAATCAATTACCCTGACCCTTTTGATTCACACTCTCACCAGGGCTCTGCCCTAAGCTCTTTACACGATATAACAAAAATTAACCATTCCCACGCAAGGAGCGTGCATGGAAATGATCAAGTTACCCTGTGTTTTTTAGCAATATGTTTTGGTGAAACACCAAAATACCTTATAAACGCTGCACTGAAATTACTGGCATGTTGATAGCCAACAAAATCAGCCACCTCATTGACATGGCAAGGCTTGGACTCAAGCATTTTGTAAGCTATTTTCATTCTTACTTCATATAAAAAAGCATAAGGTGTGGTTGCGTAATAATAATGAAATAGTTGCTTAAGTTTAAACTGGTTGGTTCCGGCTCTTCGTGCTAACAACTCAACCGTAGGCGCTGCTTTAAATTCAGACTCTAGAATATTTCGTGCTTTGTTAACAATATTAATATCATTTTGATTATATTTCCTAGCGTTGCTTGGGGTGTCGGCACATAGAGGGCTGAGTTCACTGGCTAAAATGCTGAGTGCCTGCCCATGTATAAACATCTTGTTAGAAGTATTTTGTTGCTCAGCTTTGATGAGCTGTTGCGCTGCAAACATTGCCTGAGAGGAAATAGCTTGATGGCTAATGACTTGTAAGTGAGTTGCTTTGAAAAAATTTGCCGTTATCTCTTTAGTGTAATATTTCTGTAACCAAGCTTCAGATAAAGAGAAACGCAGCTGCAAAGTCTCCTTATTAGCCTTATAAATACGCTCGCCAAGTGTGGAATTAAAGCGGGTTATTGTTGTATACCCTTCATTAAACAAGCACTCATTGCCCTGAGCGGTTTTAAAACAAGACTTTCCTTTCAAAGCCAGGGTTACGACTAAACGAGGGTTCTGCTGTTCAATACGACTTGTGATAGCCAAATCTTTTACAGGGTTCAAATGCGTGTCAAGATAACTCAATCCCTGATCAATATGAAATATATCCGTTTTTCCATGACCTAGGCCTTCTGGCAGCCTCTGCTGAATTCGATCCGTTAACGGGTGCGATAATATATCTTCCGTTGATATACGCCAAGCTGTAGTACGAGCAGATTTGGATTGTTTCATGGTCAGTGCTGGCTAATGTCGTTAAATCATAAGTTCTTTATCCTTAGGGGCATTAAATTTCAATCCGTTTGACATATAAAATACTACGTTTAGCATATAAATGAAATACAAATTCTTAATATAAATTGTTACCATTTCCATGACACTTCCTTATGAGAATTTAAAAAATGAGAAGCTATAAAAATAATAAGAAACTTTCCCTATGGCCTATAATGGGTCTGGCTATCAGCCTATCGACTAGCCCTGCTTTTAGTCATGGCGGTGAAGAACCCACACCAAAAAGTTCAAAAAACACCTATTACTTTGATGCCGAATCTGGCATGTTAAATTTACCCAAGGTCATTGTGGGCGATAAAACCTACTCAGCCGAACTAAAGCAAAAACCAGGCGTGTTAGAGTTTACAGTAGACAATGCCGTATTAATCTCTCAGTGTAGACTGTTAGTCGCTGCACGGCTTTTTGATGGAATACAGTTACATACAGATAAGGCGTTGCTCATTGAAGGCAATATTGTTAAACAAGTGGGTACGCAAGCTGAATTAGCGGCACAGTGTGACAATGTGACTGACCTGGGGGATGCCACCATTCTACCCGGCTTTATTGAGTCGCACGCACATATAACATTTCAAAATGTTGATGCTGAAACGGTATTAAAACATGGTATTACAACAGTGCGTGATGTAGGTGGGCCAAGCCTGGCGGCAACGGGTGGTCACGGCAGTTTACGTTTGTTAAGTTCTGGCCCCATTATTCAAGCACCTAATGGCTATCCAACTAATTTGTTCGGCGGTGATGCTTCCCATCAAGCTCACGACCCAGAAGCCAGCACTGAAGGTTCACATGCCCCTGCTGCTGGCGCACATGGAGCAATGACCGTTATTGGCGCTTCTGTAGAAACAGTAGAACAGGCAAGGGAAACGGTACGCCACTTTGTTGAGGCGGGAGCTGTCGTTATTAAAATAGCTTTGGAGCCTGGCGGTGAGCATGGCGCGCCATGGTCGAGTAATAGTCATGGACATGGCGGGCCTGCCTTGCCATGGCCTATGCTGCCTCTGGAAGTTGTACAGGCGATTGTTGATGAAGCTCATGATCTGGGTGTCACGGTAACAGCGCATGTCGGAGAAAATGAGGGGGTAACATTAGCACTGGATGCTGGCGTTGATGAATGGTCACACGTACCATGTGCAGCAATAGACGAATCACTATTACAAAGAGCAGCTGACCAAGGGGTTAAAGTTGTCACAACGATTGATACATTATCAAATTGTATGGGAATCGCAGCGAATACAACGAGCCTGGCCGCAAAAGGTGTCACCTTTATTTATGGCTCAGAAATAGGCCATAATGATGTGCCATGGGGTATCAATGCTGAAGAATTACACAGTATTTTGCATTTGACCGGAACCTCGCCTCTGGAGATCTTTCAATCCGCGACTTCTAAAGCGGGGGAAACACTTGGTATTGAGCATTTAGGCACATTAGTTCAAAATGCACCTGCTGATATTATTGCTGTTAAAGGCAATCCCTTTGAGAAGTTCAAGCCACTTGAGTACCCGGATTTAGTTATTTCCGGCGGAAAAACGGTCGTTGATAACTTTTCTGCTCAATAAAATAACAGACCTGGCGCGTACACCAGTACGCTAGGTGAATAGATGGCTTTGGTTTTTTATAAGGAATCAGACTAAATAAAACCCGATAGTTGTGTAGCCCGTATGGAGCTTGCGGAATACGGGAAAGTAAGTGCGCTGCTCTTCCTGTATTTCGCAAGCTCCATACAGGCTACACTAGAACATAGACTTTCGGATATTATTAAATCCGCACTCCTAAGCCTATTCTGACGAACCCCAGCATTTTTCGAAAAATTGCTGGGGTCAAAGTAACATTTTAATCAGAACAGCAGATTAATATTGCCCTGCCCCCAATTTATAAAAAAGAATTACATTCCACACGACTTAATTATAAACACTATGGAGTCATCATATTCATTTTTGCAGTAAGCTCTTCAACTTCTACATCAGTCGGCTCTATAGTAACCGATATACCTTCACCGCAGTGTGCAGGAAGCGGGTTATTTTCCAAATCCCGTTCAACGATTAAACGCATACGTTTTTTACGAATATCAGGTTTACTATCAGCCAATATCATTTTGGTTTCAGGATCAACTTCATCACATCTTGATATTTGAGCACCGCGCACATTCATAGACATCAAGCAACTTGCTGGTGTAAATTTAGGCAAGGCAAAGCCCATTTCTAATATGATAAACCCATTAACCGGAATATAAGGTAACTCCATTAAAGTATTAGAATTTGCATCATATACATTGGCTGCTTTAACTTTCCAGAATATCATTTTGGCATCTTCTTCAGTATTTCTACTACCAAATGCGGAAACCGGAGCTTTAATAATATCCATACCAAACATTGCTGCTTGATTAAACGAAGGGCTTGCACTCATAATGGGATTCCCATTAAACACTTCGTCACTTCTTCTACTGGTTGTTATTAATGCATCAGGATAAGGTAAAGAAAGATTATTGGTAACGTCATTACCATCAGGGCCTTCTATGGTAACTTTGATTTCAGGGCCATTTGGAAGAACAACCCCCACAGCTGTCATACCAGTATTTTCAGTTCTACAGCTCGGGTGTAACGATACTACATCGCGCGCGCCTTCCAGAAAATTGGTTTCCGCCTGCAAAGTGGGTGCCATTACAATAGGAAGCAAGAACATAAGCTTCATGGTTTTTGTCATAGTTAAACTCCGTAACATTAACATTGTGATAATTGATATTATTTAAAAAAATAACTTTTTACTGCCTGGCAAGTTGCCTAGTTTTATATAAGCAATAATTGCACCAACTTTTAAAAACAATGCTACGATTTTCTATCCCTAAGAAGAATTCTTCATAAATTCCAAAATAATTTACACTTTTTTAAGAGCAAGATCCCTTAATTTATGCATGTTCTAGCAGGAATCTTTATATGAAGAGAGCCCAATAAAACAGCGAGGAATAATGAAATAAAAGTGTCAACTGTCCAATGAAAAATGACAAATATTACTTATAAAATATGTTATTTACCCTAGCATCAAGTCAATACACCTATTTTTCTGATTTAAGGAGAACGGGTATCATAATTGGAGCCATACAAATTAAATGTTAAACTGTCCCTTAATCGAGTCTTAACGTGGTATTTAGTGGTGGCATGTCTTCCAAAATTATCACAAGCTGGTTTACTTAATATGTAAGGTAAGAAAACAGGAAATGGGACTTATTATACGAATTCAGGTGTTTATATTTTAATTAATGGTGGGGCAATGACTTTAGGAATGTGCACGATATAACATCCCTATTTACCAAAATGGAATTACTGTGCTATACCTCAAGGCTTATTAACATCAGGAAGTTATTTCGTGCACATTCCTTAGGAATTGAAATGCAAGTATTTACCTATTCTGAGGCTCGTCAAAACCTGTCTAAATTATTGGTTCTTGCTCAAACAGAAGAAGTCGGAATACGTAGGAAAGACGGCTCCATATTTTCGCTTATATCAAAAGAAAAAACATCAAAGTCACCCTTTGGTGTGTCTGGAATTAATACAAAAGCAACGACACTTAATATATTAAACGCTATTGAAGAGTCAAGAAAAATCTAATCGAGATAGGGAACTACTCATATAGCCCCCTTAGCGACTCTAACACTATACCTTTCAGATACAACCATCAATAATAATATAGATTAACTATGTGTGGAATTTTAGGCCAAATAACAAGTAAGCCCATTGATCAAAATGAGTTTCGAAAAACATTATTGCTGATGAACCACCGTGGCCCTGATGATAATGGAGTCTATTTTGATAAGAATCTTGCTTTTGGGCATACCAGGCTTTCTATTTTAGATCTCTCTAACCAGGCTCATCAGCCCATGATCAGCACGCACAAAGACTATACGCTTGTGTACAACGGGGAAATCTATAATTTTGCAGAAATCAAAAGAGAACTGGAGGAAAAAGGCCATTCCTTCCATTCCCACTCTGATACCGAAGTCATATTAAATGGATTTATTGAATATCAGGAAGAAATAGTCAACAAACTTAATGGCATGTTCGCTTTTGCCATTTATAACAAAAACAATAATGACGTTTTCCTAGCGCGTGACAGGAGTGGAATAAAGCCACTCTATTATTATAATAAGGAAAATGATTTTTCTTTTTCTTCGGAAATCAAAGCATTAAAGTGCTTCTCTAGTAAAATTAACCTTGAAGCCAAAATACTTTTTTTACTTTTAGGTTCAGTTCCTGAGCCTATGACTATTTATGAAAACATCCTGATGTTCCCTGCGGGACATTATGCCTATTATTCAAACGGTAAGCTCAAAACGACACGCTTTTCTGAGTATCAATATGAGACGAAAATCACCCGCCCCTATCATGAGATAGTCCAAGATGTTAGTGACTTACTGCATAAAAGCATCAAAAGACACTTGATCAGTGATGCCCCAATCGGTACATTTCTATCCGGTGGCTTGGATTCTTCTGCTATCACCGCTATTGCCGCACAATACAGAGATAATTTGCAGACACTCTCTTTGGTCTTTGAAGAAAAAAACCTATCTGAAGAATATTATCAGAACTTGCTCGTTAAAAGGTATAACACAGACCATACTAGCTTTCTGGTTGATGAATCGATTTTTCTAGCGTCTATTGAAGAGTTCATGGCCTCATTTGACCAGCCAAGCATTGATGGTTTAAACACTTTTTTTGTTGCCAAAGCAGCGCGAGAAAGTGGTCTTAAGACAGTACTATCCGGTGTTGGTGGAGATGAGATATTTTATGGTTACCCTTCTTTTAAAAATGCAAAAACACTGAACTTTCTTGCTAAGCTCCCTTCTTTCATTATTCGGGGCTTGCAAATACCTCATAAATATAAAAAACTGGAGTTATTACACATTGAAAATGAGCTGGCCAGCTATCTTCCAACACGGGGTATTTTTTCACCCACCGAGATTGCAGGCTTTTTGGGAGTCGATATAGACTTCGTCTATAAAACCATAGCCAGGCTATGGGAAGAGTACAATTCGTCTCATATCAAGGCACTTGATGATAAAGTCTCGTTTTTTGAACTCAATCTCTATATGAAAAATCAGCTTTTAAGAGATACGGATACCTTTGGCATGGCCAACTCACTTGAGATTAGAGTGCCCTTTTTGGATAAGGAGTTAGTGGATTATGTGCTTAAAATAAAGCCAGAAGAAAAATATGCGCGAAATATCAACAAGATCATTTTAGCCGATGCAAGCAGATCATTAGTACCAAATGAAGTGATCAATAGACCCAAAATGGGATTTACCTTGCCTTTTGAATATTGGTTCAGAAAAAACATACATAAATTTGACCTTGATGATAATATCAAAAACAAGTTTTTAAACAAACAGTTACATTGGTCAAGAGTATGGGCATTATTAATTTTAAGTAGATATGATGAAAAACTATAGAGAAAAAATATATAAATCTTACTCAAGTAATAGTGGCAAAAGTTTAGCTCCAGAATCAATAGCAGGACTTTCATCAAGAGAAGCATTCTATAAAAATATACTAAATAACTTTTTCCCAGCCAGGCGAGATATTAAAATACTGGAAATAGGCTGTGGATACGGTTCTTTTCAATATTTTATTAACGCAGCAGGGTATACAAATTCATTGGGAATTGATGACTCTGAGGAACAGGTGTCGGAAGCACATAGACTGGGCATAAAAAATGTTACTCTAGGCAATCTGGTCGCTTATCTCAAAGATCTGGAAAACAACTCTCTGGATATATTAATTGCCATCGATGTGATAGAGCATTTTACCAAGGAAGAATTAAGCGATTTAATTGATGACTTTTATAGGGTACTAAAGGAAGATGGCCTGGTTATCACACACCAGCCAAACGCAGAGGGTATCTTTGGAAATGGCATTAGGTATGGTGACTTTACACATGAATTAGCTTTTACAAGAAGATCAATTTCGCAAATATTTTGTTCCAGTGAGTTCAAAGATGTGCAATCTTTTGAAGACAAGCCTATAGCGCATGGCCTGAAAAGTTTCATTAGATTGTTTCTGTGGAATTATTTTGTCAGGCCAGTTTATAAAATTTTATTGTCTGTGGAGTCCGGTGCAGTAGATAAAGACATCATATTTTCCCAGAATTTTTTAACCGTCATAAGAAAGTAATAGGCATTATAATGACAAAGGTCTGTTATTTAAATCTTGTCACCTTTTCTAAAACAGGTGGAATTGAGAACTATAATAAAACATTCTTAACAGCATTATCGCGGCAGGAAAATAAAGAAGTTATTGCCATCAGTATCTATGATAAGGCACATGAACACCCTATTATAAATGGCGTTAAATTCAAAAATTTTGATGGCCATAGGCTCAATGCTGTAAAATTTCTTATCCCCCGCCTACAACATATTGACATACTTATTTTAGCCCACGTCAACCTTGTTCCCGTTGCACTTATTGCACAAATATTCAAGCCTGGTCTAAAAATATACCTTAATATTTATGGCATTGATGTATGGAAAAAACTCCCCTTTTTGTATCAATTTGTTTTAAAAAGAGCAACAATATTTTCTATTAGCCGCTATACCACAGAAACATTTATTAAATATAACCCCTTTATTAAACAAGAACAAATCGTTTATTTACCCCCCGCCATCGATTTAACTATCAAACCTGGTTCAGAAAACCCATACCAGATAGATGAATATAATATTTTAACCGTTTCGCGACTAGATAGTAATGATAACTATAAAGGTATAGATAGCATCATTAAAACATTGCCATTACTAACAAAAGAAATCAAGAATATCAAATATACCATCATTGGAAAAGGCTCTGATAAAACACGACTGGAAAATCTTGCCCAACAACTAGGCGTGCAAAATCAAGTTCAATTCAAAGGTTTCGTCGAACACATTGAGCCCTACTATGAATATTGTGATTTATTTATATTACCGAGTAAAAATGAAGGATTCGGAATAGTCTACCTGGAAGCTATGAAGTATAAAAAGCCTGTTATTGCAGCTAACTCTGGCGGAGTAACAGATGTTGTTTTGGATAGTCATACAGGCTTTCTATGTGAATATGATAATATTGATTGTTTAACAGACAAAATTCTTAAGTTTTCTATGAATGGTGAATTAGCAATAAAGCTAGGTGAAAATGGTTATAAATATCTTATAGAAAATTTTACTTTTAATCAATTTACACAAAGATTGTTATCATTTTTTAAGGGAAATTCATATGATTAACTTATTGGACTGTACACTTAGGGATGGCGGATACTATACTCTTTGGGATTTTGAAACAACACTTATTAAACAGTATTGTTATTTAATGGCAAAATTGCCCATAGAATACATTGAAATTGGATACAGGAGTATTGAAAAAGATGATTATTTTGGAGAATTTTATTACTCTCCCGTTGATTCACTTAGAAATATCAAATCTAGATTAAATAAATCTCAAAAAATTTCTTTGATGCTTAACGCAAAGGATTGTACTGATATTGACTTAGCTAAACTACTCTCAAAATGTTTTGGTCTTGTGAGCCTAGTCCGTATAGCTACCGACCCAGAAAAAATAGAACATAGCTTGAAAATTGCAAAAACCCTAAAGTCCCTAGGTTATCAAGTCGCTATAAACATAATGTACATTTCAAAAATTAATCAAGGTCACACTATTTTTCAGCATATAAAAAATATTGATACGTCTGTAGATTATCTATATTTGGTTGATTCATATGGATCTGTTTATCCTGATGATTTAGAAAAAACCATCAAGCTATTTCAACAGAATTGTAATGTTGCACTGGGGTTTCATGGGCACAATAACCTTGAACTTGCATTTATTAACTCACTTAGAGCTATTGAATGTGGAGTTAACATTATTGATAGCACTATTTTGGGGATGGGTCGAGGCGCAGGCAACCTAAAATTGGAGTTAATACTAACACACCTTAATGCAAAAAAAGATCTGAACATTGACTTGAATTCTCTGAGCCAGCTGAATGAACTATTTTCCCCTTTAATGAATAAATATAAGTGGGGAACTAACCTACCGTATATGGTTTCAGGGAGTTATGCCCTACCTCAAGAAGATGTCATGAATGCCATTAGAATTAATCGTTATTCAATTGCAAGCATTGTCAATACAATGAACTCAAACACAGTTAATGAATTACAGACTTTTCAATGCCCCACTGATTCCAAAAACTGTATTATCATTGGTGGCGGGTCTTCAATTGAAAAACATTATGCTGCAATAACAAAGTACCTTATGCTAAATCAGCATATTGTTATCATTCACTCGACATCAAAATATATCAATAAATTTTCCACTTTTAAAAATAAGCAATTTTTTTGCATTGCAGGTGATGAGCTAACAAAATTAAATAATAGTCAATATGACTTTATTGATCACTTTATTTTCGGCCCATCTCCTCGAAAAATAAACGTAAAAATTCCTCATAACAGCACTTCTTATGAATTGAAAAAGATAGATTTCATAGATAAATTTCACGACTCACCTCTTTCAATTAGCTTACAAACTGCCCTCGATATGAAAGTAAAAAATATTGAACTGATTGGCTTTGATGGTTATATAGAGCTGAATTCCCAAAAAGAACTTTACCTTATGCAGGAAAATCAGCTTATTATTTCAACCTTCTTAAAAATACAACAGAAAATCATAAGTTTAACAAAAACAAACTATAAAGACTTGCTTAAGCAATCAATATATACAAAAGTAGCCTAATGAACTTAAATTCTTATGATGTCATTATTCTTGATTGTGATGGTGTCGTCTTTGATTCGAATCTTTTAAAGGTCGAAGCATTTAAAAAAGCACTAAAACATTATCCTCCCTCTATCGTAGAAGAGTTTAGTCAATATTTTCAACAAAATTTTGGTACATCCCGCTATTACTTGGCAAAAATTTTCATACAGAATTTTCTAAAAAAAGATTTTACAGAGAAACTATACCAACAAATATTGAATGACTATGGAGAGAATTGCATTTTATTGTATAAAGAAACAGAATTTACAAATAATTTTAAGTCATTTCTCCAATATTATAAAAATAAAAAACTCTATATTGCATCAGGTGGTGATGAAAATGAGTTAAATGAAGTATTCAAGATGCAAAATATTCATCATTATTTCGATAAAATAATGGGATCTCCCAGAAAAAAAACTGAGCTTATCAATGAAGTGCTCATGAAAAATACCGGAAAAAAAACAATCATGATTGGTGATGCAAAATCTGATTTCCTAGCGTCTCAAGATAATAATATTGATTTCATTTATATGCGCCAATACTCACTGGTCAAAGATACAATGGAAAAACTATCTCAAGAATACAACTTTAATATAATAAATAATTTAGGGGATTTAAGCGAATGAATAAAGTCACTGTTTTTCTTCCATGTAGGCGAGGTAGTCAACGTGTAAAAAATAAAAATGTTAGACCTTTTGCGAATATTAAAGAAGGGTTAATTTACATAAAACTATCACAATTGCTAAAAGTGACAGAAATTGAAAAAATTGTTTTATCAACAAATGACATCGAAGTAAAAAAAATTGCAGCATCATTTCACAACACCAAAATTATTATAGATGACAGACCTGAAGAATTAGCAAGTTCAACAACCTCAACAGATGATTTAATAAAATATATTCCAGATATTATTAAGGAAGAAACTATTTTATGGACGCACGTAACCTCCCCTTTTGTCGATGCTGAGGTTTACCAAAAAGCAATTAATAAGTATTTTTCCAATCTTGACCAATTTGATTCATTAATGAGTGTTACAAAATTACAAACATTCTTATGGAACAAAAGTGATCCACTTAATTATGATAGGCGTATTGAAAAATGGCCTAGAACACAAACAATTAAGCCAGTTTATGAAATTAATAGTGGAATATTTATCACTAATATTAATACCTATAAAAATCTTAATGACAGAATAGGTGAACAACCTTATTTATATGAACTAAATGAAAAAATAGCTTTTGACATTGATTGGGAAGTAGACTTCGAAATAGCAGAAGTTTTATGGAGAAAATATGGAAAAATTTGATTTTTGGGATTTTAAATTAAGATTGGATGATTATTTTTTTGAAATTGTGAACTTTGCACTACGTTTCATTTTTTTCTTAAAAGGCATAAATGGTCGATATTCATTTATGCAAAAAAACATCAAATTAAAAAATATATATGATCATCAGAGAGCTTTTTTGGTGGCAAATGGCCCATCACTCAAAAAACAAGACCTTAAGCTGTTAAAAAATGAGATTACTTTTTTTGTAAATCGTTCTTTCTTACATGAAGATTATGCCTATATACGGCCAACATACCATATATTTGTTGATCCAAAACTTGCCACTGGTGAATGGGAAATTACGATGCTTGATGAAGTTTTAAAAAAAAACCCAGATGTCATTTTCTTTTTAAATTATAAGTGGTATTTTCTTGATAAATTTAAACCCTATATTAAAAATAAAAATTTTAATATCTACTGGGTAAATTCTTCACTATTTACAACCCCATTTCATAAAAATAGAAAAATAGATTTAACAACGATTACATATGGTTCTGCTGTTACTGGTGTCGCTTTTATGGCAAGTATTTATATGGGTGTCAATAATTTTTATTTTATTGGGCAGGATGGTAATGGTTTATGCTATGAATTGACAGAAGGAGAGAGCCATTTTTATGGTACTAATCCTGAAAATCACTTAAAAACGCCTAAGCACATAGTTAAAGATTTATATATGATGCATTTATCATTAAAAAACTGGGGATATTTTTCTGATTATTGTAAGAAAATTGGTTTTAATGCATTCAATTGTACCGAGGGTGGTATCTTTAACATGTTTGAGCGCAGAAAATATGAGGATATTATGAATGACAAATAAAAAAAAATTACTTTTTATTTCAAATTCATATCCCAACAACATAAATAATATACTTGATGCTTTTAAAAATAGGAATGATTTAATATTAAATATTGAACACCTATGGCTAAAAAAACAGAAAAATATTTTTTTTGATAAAGTATTCAATAAATTAAAAATACCATTAGATATTGACAATATAAATAAAAGAATAATAGAAAGTATTATTATAAATAAACCCGATATATTATTTATAATAAAGGGAAATAATATATACCCCTGGACTATAAAGAAAATAAAACAAGAGTACCCCAATATAGTTTTAATTTCATGGTCACTAGATGATATGTTTTCCTGGCATAATCGAAGTTTTTATTATACTTTAGGGATAAAATATTATGATTTTGTCTTTACTACAAAATCTTATAATATAGATGAGCTGAAAGTTCTGGGAGCACAAAGAGTTAAATTCCTCAATCAAGCATTCTCTAATAAATATCATAAACCTTGTCATAATTTTACAAAGGCAAAGTATAAAGCGGATGTTATCTTTATTGGATTTGCAGAGCAAGCAAGATTTGAATACTTAATTTATTTAGCACAAAATGGTATTAAAATCGATATTTATGGGAGTGGCTGGGACAAAAAAAAATTCAGATACCATCACAAAAACATCAATTTAAACACATTTGATTTATTGGGTGAAAATTATGCAAACGCACTATCATGCTCTAAAATTTCACTTTGTTTTTTAAGAAAAGCAAATAGAGATTTACATACAAGTAGAAGTATAGAAATTCCTGCATGCGCTGGATTCATGCTAGCAGAAAGAACTGATGAACATAAAGCACTTTTTGCAGAAGATAAAGAAGCCGTTTTCTTTAGCACACAAGAAGAATTATTGAACCAGGTTAACTACTATCTTGAGCATGATAATGAGAGAAAAAAAATTGCACAGGCTGGGTATGCTAGAACAAAAAGAGATGATTATAGCTATGATAATATGGTCAAGAAGATATTTGGATTGATAAATGAAAGTTAATATTGGTGTTGTTGGTAGGTTTCATGCTTTTGACCTGGCAAGAGAATTAAAAAGACATGATTTATTAAATAAACTCATCACCACTTACCCAAAATTTAAAGTTAAAGAATGGGAAATAGACAAAAATGACATAGTTTCCGAGCTACCCTTAGAGATTTTAAACAGGTATAGGAAAAAACTCCCCTTACTGTCTAATAACTCAATCAATTCTTTTGTTAACAAACAGCATGCCAAAAATGCCGCAAGATATCTGGATGAATGTGATATTTATATAGGCTGGAGTGGATCAAGTTTAGAAACAATTATTAAAGCCAAAGAACAAAATAAAATAACGATTCTGGAGCGTGGAAGTTCTCACTATTCACACCAGATGGCAACCTTACTTGATGAGTATAAAAAGTATGCAAATACCCATTTTATACCGAATTATATGGCATGGCAAAGAGAACTTTTAGAATATGAATTAGCTGACTATATCTCTATTCCGTCTTCTTATGTACAGCGCACTTTTGTGGAAAATGGCATCCCCGAAGAAAAATTACTTTTAAATCCCTACGGTGTTAATTTATCAAAGTTTGAACAGGTAACAAAAAAAGATTCAATTTTTAGGATTATATATGCAGGGGGACTTAGCTTGCGAAAAGGCTCCCATTATTTGTTACAAGCTTTTTATGAGCTTAATTTACCAAACTGTGAATTGTGGCACCTAGGCAGTATAACAGATGAAATAAAGCCTTTTATAAACCAGTACCCGTGTAAGAACATCTCTTTTTTTGGTCATTTGCAACAAGACGAACTACACAAATATTATTCTCAAGGCTCGGTATTTATAATGGCTTCCATAGAGGAAGGAATGGCTATGGTGCAACTCCAAGCCATGGCTTGTGGACTGCCATTAATTTGCACGATGCATACGGGTGGAGACGATTTAATGACAGCCAATGGGAAAGAAGGCTTTGCCATCCCAGCTCAAGAAGTAGATGCTTTAAAAGAAAAAATTTTATTCATGTATGACAATCAGTCCCTTGCTAAAGAAATGGGGCAAAGGGCAAAAAAAAGAGTTTCCAATGGTTTTAGCTGGGCGGATTATGGGAATCGATATGTTAAAAATCTAAACACAATTATTCAGCAGTAAGTTCCAATACATTACTTTCAGCTATTTATATTCATTCATGAGATATAAACTCTTTGGAGAAAAAATAAAATACTTAAGAATAAACTAATTTTATGCCTAAATTAAATAAAAGTTTTATCACTACAATTGCCACTGTATTAATACCGATCAGTATGCAGTTTATATATATACGCTATGTTTCCTATGAAGTTGATAAAACAATTTACGGGAATTTTATCTTACTACAAACACTCATAGCAGGGCTATCCTATATTTTTTTACAGATTCCTTCACAGGCTTATACCCGGTTTTATAATACTCAGGAAGACAAACAAAAATTTATTAATGAGTTCAGGACACTTTTGATTTTCATTAATATCCTTTGCTTCTTTGTCATCATGCTTTACGGTAGCATGATGCAGAAATTTTCATTATCAATATTATTAACAATATTTATCTATTTTGTTTTTTTAAATAATTATGCTTTCAATCAGAATATTTTCTTATTAAACATGGAAAGAGGAAAATATTTTTATCTTAAAGTTTTTGAAGCCACAGCAAAATTTGTCTTACCTATTATCTTTTATTACTTAAATGAAACCCTCTTCTCTTTTTTACTAGGTTTATGTACAGGGTATGCTATTTCTTTTTGTGTATTGATGTTTTTCTTAAAAGATTATAAGTTTTATTTTATAATAAATATTAAAAACCTGAATAAATATTTTAAGTTTGCCTATCCTATCTTTTTTGTCAGCATTTTTAGCTGGGCAATTTCCCTGGCAGACAGGTATTTTATAGAATTTTTCAATGGTACTGAGCAAGTTGCGACTTATGCCATTTTGGCACAAGTCGCTGGAATTGGACAAATAGTAGGACAAATTTATACCTTACATGTGAACCCAAAAGCATTAAAAATGTTTGAAGATGACAAAAAAAGTGCACTGGAGTATTTATCAAAAATTCTCAAAAAACTGGGGCTTGTTTTTATTTTATTATCAGTATTAGCTTATTTATTACCCGTACAAATTTATGAGATATTGCTTGACCCAGAAATAATTGAACAACCCTATTACTTTATTACTTTTTTTATTTTGCTTATTGGTATTTTTATTACTGTTTACCAAACAGCCTATTCTATGTATTTAAACTTATTTAAAAAACTAAATATATTGGCATATATATATTTTATAGCTTTTATTTTCAATTTACTGGGAAATTTTTTTATTAAAAAATATGGAATGATTGCAGCCGCAATATCTACTTTACTAGCTTACACAATAATATTATCTGGACAAATTATTTATATAAAATATACTAAGGCATTAACTAAATGATAACAACTCGTTTTAATTTCAAGTTAAAAAGATCCTCCCTGATACTACTCTCCCTTATCAGTGCATTAGTGATCTCTTTAATTCTCATTAATCAAGATACAGACCTTGCACTTTCACTGGCTATATCAATTATTGATTTGACATTTATTTTATATGCATTATCTACAAAGTATTTTAATCATTTAATTTTTAAGATATATTATGCCTATCATATTTTGACTTTAATTTTCCCACCCTTTATGATGGTCTTTCTTTACCCTATATCTGATGTTACACTTTTTCTAGAAACACGGTTCCTGATAAATGAGCATGATATATTAAAAGGGAATATACTCATTTTAATATATGACTTTATGCTAATTCTAGCTGTTCTTCTTTACAATAAAATAAGACTGATTAAAAAAAGAAAAAGAAAACTTATAAAATATTACCTATTAGATAGTAATAAATATTTTATAATTATTCTCATAGCCTTACTTTCATATTCTATGAAATTATATCTTATTTCAATAGGATCATGGTTTATGTATGAACAGGTAGATGGGACACAGTATTCTTTTCTTAATACTGCCGTAATATTAGAAAAGTTAGATATTTTGTTATTACTCTATATTGCATTTAATTATAGTTATAATAAAAGTAAATCTATGCTTGTCATCATGCTAGTTATTATTTTTACATCCCTATTCTTTGCAATTATTTCCACGTCTAAAACAAAACTTTTTATGGTTTTAATCCCTATTATTTTTCTAATAATGCAAACAAAATATAAAAAAATATACATAACTGGAGTCATTATACTTTTTATGT
>WTCN01000052.1 GCA_013138555.1 Methyloprofundus sp.
TTCAGCATCTGGATATTCTTAATGTTGGAGAAAAACTAACGAGTCTAGTGTTTTTAACCGGAGAACTTTCTTTGCTGGCAGGCGATAGCACAGGGCTGGTTGCGCAGTGGAGTGTCGTGCGTAATGCAAGCAATCACCTGTCTTTGCAAAAATTACGTGCTTTTAAAGTATCGCAATACCCTGTTGTTGCCATTGATGCTGAGCAGCGGCGTAAAGGTTTTATCACCATTGATGCTCAGGGTAAGATGGGGGTTTACCACTCGACGGCTGAAAGGGAATTGCTGACGGCAAAAATGACTGCTGCACAGCCAAAACTATTGGCAATAACACCGCGAGCAACGGCTTTGTTATTAGAGGATAGTCAGCAGCAGGTTCATGTCTGGGCGGTTGATAATGAACACCCTGAAGTATCGCTTAAATCTATTTGGCAGGAAGTCTGGTACGAAAGCTACCCTCAGCCTGATTATATCTGGCAATCGTCATCATCAAGTAATGACTTTGAACCTAAATATAGCTTAACGCCCTTAGTCTTCGGTACTTTAAAAGCCGCTTTTTATGCGATGATGGTTGCCGTGCCTCTGGCTATTATGGGGGCTATTTATACCGCTTATTTTATGGCTCCGGCGATGCGTCGAGTGGTAAAACCCAGTATCGAAATTATGGAAGCTTTGCCCACAGTTATTTTAGGGTTTTTAGCGGGGCTTTGGTTAGCTCCTTTTATCGAAGAGCATTTAATGGCGGTGTTTAGTATTTTAATGCTGCTACCCGTTGCGGTATTATTATTTGCCTTTTTATGGCAGTTTGTACCCGAAAAAATACGCCTGGGGGTGCCCGAAGGTTTCGAAATCGTTTTGTTGGTGCCTGTGATTCTTTTGGCAACCTGGTTTGCTTATACGTTGGCTCCAGTCTTAGAAGGGTTGTTATTTGATGGCAATCTTATCGGCTGGTTTAATAGCGAATTAGGCATAGGTTATGACCAGCGTAACTCGCTGGTTGTTGGCATTGCAATGGGTTTCGCGGTTATTCCCACTATTTTTTCGATTACCGAAGATGCTATTTTTAGTGTTCCCAGGCATCTAACTGTAGGCTCTTTAGCTTTAGGAGCTACCCCCTGGCAAACCATGACCAGGGTTGTGTTATTAACCGCTAGCCCAGGGATTTTTTCTGCGGTGATGATCGGTTTAGGGCGTGCGGTAGGTGAAACCATGATTGTGTTGATGGCGACGGGTAATACGCCAGTGATGGATTTAAGTGTGTTTCAGGGGATGCGTACCTTATCAGCGAATATCGCGGTAGAGATGCCTGAGTCAGAGGTTGATAGTACTCATTATCGGGTGTTATTTCTTGCGGCACTGGTTTTGTTTTCCTTTACCTTTGTATTCAATACTTTGGCAGAATTAATACGCCAACGCTTACGTGAAAAATACAGCTCACTATGATAAATAATAATTTAGAGTTAGGGGATTGTTATGATTAAAGACTGGTTTAAATCAGGAGCTCCCTGGGTTTGGTTAAACGCAGCGGCAGTCAGCTTGAGTTTAATTATGGTGTTTGGTTTATTGTTGCTGATTGCTGTGCGTGGTCTAGGGCACTACTGGCCTGCACAAGTGGCTGCGATTGAATATCAGCAGAAAGGCAGTGAGCAAGTGCTAGATACCGCAGGTGAAATGGTTGAGCAGCAAGTGCTTAAGCCTGAAATTGCTATTGCAGCAGGATATAGCGCTGAACAAATTGCTGCGGGTGTTACTCAGCATTTAATAAAAACAGGGAACAGAGATATTAGCGGGCTGGATTTTCGCTGGATACTGGATAAAGACATTAAGCAAACAGCATACCCTGAAAATCTAATGGTCCTGGAGCGTCGTGAATGGGGTAATTTTTATGGTTATCTACATGCCATTAAAGAAAATGGTGAAATAGTGGTGCAGGGCGATCAAGCCTGGACGGAACTAGAAGAGCGTATGCAACGTACACTGGAGATTTTTGCACAGATTGAAGACATCGAAAAGGATGACATTGGCAGGATTAACTATCAGTTAGAACGCTTGCGCCTTAAGCAACGGAAACTGGAATTACAAAATAAGCTGGATGCTCAGGCAAAACAGAATATTAAGGCAAAAAAAATAGCGTTTGAGAAAGACTATAAGGCTTTACAAGCTGATTTGGCGGCACTTTATCAGAACATCAGGCGCGATAGTCTGGTGGCTAAAACGGCAAATGGTCAGCAGGTTGAGATTGCTTTAGAAAAAGTCGTGCGTTTTTATCAGCCGAATGCGATGAATGTTATACAAAAAACGGCTCACTATTTTAGTAAAGTGTGGGAGTTTTTGAGTGCTGATCCGCGTGAAGCAAATACTGAAGGGGGCGTTTTTCCAGCTATTTTTGGTACGGTAATGATGGTGATGATTATGGCGGTTATCGTGACACCTTTTGGCGTGATTGCCGCTGTGTATATGCGGGAGTATGCCAAACAGGGATTAATGACGCGCATTATTCGTATTGCGGTCAATAATCTGGCCGGTGTGCCATCCATTGTTTATGGTATATTTGGCCTAGGTTTTTTTGTTTATATCCTGGGCGGTAATATTGATGCTTTATTTTTCCCCGAGGCATTACCTGCACCGACCTATGGTACGCCAGGTATGATGTGGGCTTCATTGACCCTGGCATTATTAACATTGCCCGTGGTGATTGTCTCCACTGAAGAGGGCTTGTCGCGTATACCTAAATCTATCCGCGAAGGCAGTCTGGCTTTAGGGGCAACCAAGGCAGAAACCTTATGGCGTACGGTATTGCCGATGGCTAGCCCTGCCATGATGACCGGCTTGATTTTAGCGGTGGCGCGAGCGGCAGGTGAGGTGGCACCTTTAATGCTGGTTGGCGTGGTGAAATTAGCACCAACACTGCCTTTAGATGGTAATTTTCCTTTTATGCATTTAGATAGAAAATTTATGCATTTAGGCTTTCATATCTATGATGTCGGTTTTCAAAGTCCCAATGTAGAAGCTGCACGGCCTTTAGTTTATGCAACATCATTATTGTTAGTGATGGTGATTATCAGCTTGAATTTATTTGCCGTAGGGATTAGAAACCATTTACGTGAGAAATTTAGAGCCCTGGAAAATTAGGCATGTTGGCGCATGGAATGCACCCTACATTATTGAATAGTTAACCGAGTAATCTTATGAGTACAGAACCCCGCACACATGCCATTGATATGAGTGCTATTGCGCAAAATAATCAAGTTAAAACTGAAAAATCAGAAACGAGCATTAGTATCCAGGATTTAAATCTGTTTTACGGTGAAAAACAGGCTTTACATGGTATTACCATGAAAATACCCAAAAAACAGGTGACGGCTTATATTGGACCTAGTGGCTGTGGTAAATCAACTTTATTGCGCTGCATTAACCGTATGAATGATTTGGTCGATATTGCTAGAATTGAGGGTAGGATTGAAATAGACGGTGAAGATATTTATCGGCCTGGGATTGATGTTGCTGAGTTGCGTCGGCATGTGGGCATGGTATTTCAAAAACCCAACCCTTTTCCCAAGTCTATTTATGAGAATGTCGCTTATGGTTTGCGTATACAAGGCATTAAGAATCGTAGGATTCTGGATGAAGCGGTTGAAAAATCATTACGTGGGGCTGCCATTTGGGATGAGGTAAAAGACCGTTTACAGGATAATGCACTGGGTCTGTCAGGTGGGCAGCAACAGCGTTTAGTTATTGCCCGTGCCATTGCCATTGAGCCGACAATTCTGTTGCTGGATGAGCCCTCTTCTGCTCTGGACCCGATTTCGTCCTTAAAAATCGAAGAGTTGATCAATGAATTGAAAGAAACTTATACGATTGTTATCGTGACGCATAATATGCAGCAAGCGGCGCGTGTATCTGATTATACTGCGTTTATGTATATGGGGGAGTTAATCGAATTTGATGATACCAATACCCTCTTTACTAAACCAGCCAAGCGGCAGACGGAAGATTATATTACTGGGCGATACGGATAATACACGACGATATTAAGCGAGTAAGAAAAAATGGAAAAAAAACATATAGGCCAGCATATTTCTCATAAATTTAATGAAGAAATAGAAAATATACGCAATAAAGTATTAGTCATGGGGGGGCTGGTTGAGCAACAAACGCTGGACGCGCTTGAAGCATTGGTGACGAGTGATGTTGCTCTGGCAGAGCAGGTCGTGCAAAACGACTCTGCAGTCAATGCGCTGGAAGGTGAGATTGATGAAGACTGTTTGTTGATTATTGCCAAACGGCAACCTGCTGCATTTGATTTGCGCTTACTCATTGCTATTTCTAAGACGATTACGGATCTTGAGCGTATCGGTGATCAGGCAGTACGTATTGCGGAAATGGTCTTTAAACTGGAAGAAAATAATAGAAATCTGGCGGAATATTATGAGCTGAAGCATTTATCTGAATTAGTCAGAGCTATCTTGCATGATGCACTGGATGTTTTTGCCCGACTGGATGTTGAAAGTTCAGTTGAGATTTTAGCGCAGGATAAGGAAATTGATCGAGAATATGTGAGTATTTTTAAGCAGTTAACCTTATCAATGATGGAAGATAATCGTAATATCAAGCGTTCATTAAATATCATGAATGTGATACGCTCTCTGGAAAGAATCGGCGATCATGCCTGTAATGTCTGTGAGTATGTGATTTATGCTGTAAAGGGTGAAGATGTACGGCATATGGAACAGGAAGATATTGAACAGGTGATTTTAGGTTAAAGTCGGGTAGGGTGCTTGTCGTAGAAAGAGGCTGATTTATGTTATGTGGGTGTTAAGGAATGTGCACGAAATAACTTAGCCAACCTGGAAGTGGGGTCTTTAGAGACTGTGAAAGTATTATGTGTAGGTTGGGGTGAAGCATGAACCCCAACAACTGAGGCTAGGTAAGCCATTGATTGTTGGGGTTCGCAAGCTCA
>WTCN01000051.1 GCA_013138555.1 Methyloprofundus sp.
TTTGCTTCTATTCCACATGATTGGTATCGCAAAAACCAGATAAGTCAGTATGAAGGGTATTATGCTTCGATTGTTTACAGCTGTTTTTGTGCTTTAGGTTTAACGGTGATTGCCGAAGACAGTACCAATCAAGGTAGGATTGATTTAACGGTGATGCTGGATAACAAAGTCTTTATTATTGAATTTAAAGCGCTGGATGAAGGTGCCGAACAAGGCACAGCGTTAGCACAAATCAAGGCGAAAAATTATCAGCAAAAATATTTAAACGCTGATAAAGAGTTATTTTTAATGGGTATGGAATTTGATAAACAGCAACGTAATCTAGTATTTTTTGCAACAGAAAAAGTAAGCTAGCCCTTCCAAGGTGCATACTTTTATTAAATTACGGCGATAGGCATAGGATGTGCTGAGGTACGAAGCGCATCTTTAGGCGATTGATATGCTTAACTTAACGGCAGTGATAAGGTGTGCAGAAACGAATAATGAGGTTTAAATGGATAACGACATATTAAACAATAAACTGGCACACATCTTAAAAACCTACCATGCAGCCAATGTGCGTTATCAGCATTTTGCGCTTTCCAGTCGGGACATGGGGGCTTTATCACAACTGAGCCTGGCACTTAGAGACTTGTTGCCCGAGTACAGCTTTTGGAGTGGTGGCGAGCCAGAAAATGGCAATGCCCCGCCTGCTTTATGTAGCCGTCGCGAATTTATTCATGCTACGTTTAAAGATGACCTCCCAGGTTTAATTATCACTCAACCTAACTTTTGGCTGCAACGCTGGCATCATTTGGACAGACAGGCGTTCTGGTCTGCTTTAAGTAGTCGCCACGGCGGGCATCATGTGATTATTATCTTTCCTGAAAGTGATGAATTTAAGCGCTTGAATCTTAATTATTTTAATTCTAACCAGATAGATAACCTGCCTGTTACCTTGTGGGATTCGTCTAAAAAACAGCTTTTTTAAGGGATTGTTATGAGCCAATTAAAAGATATTATCCAGATTAATGCGACTTCAAATGATGCCGCGATTGTGCTTGAGCGCAGTTTAGGCAACCAGCAGTTAGTGCAAAGCTTTGCTCCGACGCAAGCGGCAGTTAAAGTATTGCAACATATTAGCAAAGCGGTATTGCCACAAGCGACGCAGGAAGACAGGGCGATTAATTTATTTGGTAACTATGGTTCGGGTAAAAGTCATTTGGCGGTGTTAATTGCTCAGTTATTACGCGATGGGGCGGGAAGCAGCGAATTTTCAGGTTTGTTTCAGCGTTTGAGTAATTTTGGTGAACTAAAACTGGCAGAAAATTTAAAAAATACTTTTTTAGCCAGGAATGACCCCGATGCGAAACCGTATTTGTTAGTCTCGTTATATGGCGCAGAAGCGCCGTCTTTAGCCGATCAATTAATGGAAGCTTTGTATGATGCTTTAGAGCGTCATACTGATTTAAACCCGCAAACAATTTTGCCGATGACAGAATATGAAGCGTGTATAAAACGCTTTGATGAAATTGTGGAAAATTCACCTGAGTATGCGGCAGCGGATTTATCACAATGGCAGCTTAATGACGAGTATTTACGCACCAATGAAATATTAAAAGATTTAAAAGACCATCAAGCTATCGCTTTAGATGTTTTTAAACTCTGGCATAAGGCGGTGTGTCATGGCGCGGCATTTAATCCTGCGAATGAAGGTGGGAAGAGTTTTATTGAAGCTTATCAGGAAGCAGGAAAAAATTTGGTTGAGCAGTATAAGTTTAGTGGCATTGTTATCGTCTGGGATGAGTTTGGAAATGCGCTAGAAGATTTAATGTCTAATCCTGCGCGTAATGCCATTGCAGAAATTATTGAGTTGCAAAAGTTTGTTGAAATAGTCTGTAAACCCGCCCAGGGGCATAGTATTTTTATCGCGTTAACACATGTTTCTTTTCCTGAATATGCGGTACGTATGGAAACCACGACGACCGTTAAA
The DNA here is from genome assembly GCA_013138555.1 of Methyloprofundus sp. Taxonomy (GTDB): domain Bacteria; phylum Pseudomonadota; class Gammaproteobacteria; order Methylococcales; family Methylomonadaceae; genus Methyloprofundus. Next base: position 1,973 of record WTCN01000051.1, read on the forward strand.
GATCGTTTAGAGGTGATTTCAGGGCGTTTTGCCAAGCCGTTTAAAATTGAACTCAGCGCCTCAGAAAGTGAAGGGTATCATTTGTTGGGTATGCAAAAATCATGGACTGAGCAAGGTAAACAATTTTTGCAAGAGTGCCAAACTGCGCAGCAACAATTACTTGAAAGCAACGCGAATCTCACTTTATTTAAACAATTAGGGCAGCATTTAAGCCAGATTTTAAGCGAATGTTACCCTCTGCATCCTGTTATGGCGGCGGGGTTATTTGCTTTATCAACTTACGCACAGTCAAACCGTACTGCACTCACTTTTTTTAGAGATAACGCGGATCATTTTTTAAATCGCCCTATTAATCCCGAGCAACCCTTTAATGTCGAGCTTATCCGTTTACCCGAATTAGTTGATTATTATGCCGATAGCCTGAAAGAAAAAGCAGCTAAAGATTGGGAGCGTTACCAACAGGCATTAGGTAAAATTCCTGTGACTTTAGCGGCCAATGAAATCAAGTCAAAACAGGCCGTTTTAAAACTGTTGTTATTAGCGCAATTATTAGGCGAAAATTTTCAAACCAGTGAGTTATTTTTAGCCGCTGCACTTTATGATGCGGAGCCGAATACCAGTGCTGCACAATCTTTAGGCACTGATTTAGAGTGGTTAAAAGCTGCGGGTGTCATATGGAAAAACGATGTCACAGGCCAGTGGACTTTAACAGGTGATTCTGGGGTTGATGTTGAGGCATTAATTAAGGGTAAGCTTAGCTATTTTGCAGGACGTTCAGTGGAAACATTACTGCATGACCACCCTGACATGCAGGATGATTTATTGCCGCATTTAGGTTTGCATGAATTAGAGCCTTCTGATTGCGGTATTGTGCGCTCCTACGAAGTCGCTCTATTAAGCCCCCCCTTTAGTAACCAGATTAAAATTGAAGCTCCGTTAATAAGCGCAAAAGTTTTTTTAGTGTTAGGTAAAGAAGCGGAGGATATTGAGACGGCAAAAACAAGAGTGTTAGAAACACGCGCGGATAATCTTTATTTTTGGCTACCTTCAGCAGGTATCAGAGGAGAGTCTGTTACAAATAACGGTAAGCAGTTTAAATTAGGCGGTTTATTATGTCGTTACCTTGCTTTAGAGTTGTTGTTAAAAGAAAAAACAGCGACTGAAGAATTGCGCCGCCAATTAGAGGCGAAATGGGAAAAAAATCGCCAGGATTGTTTAGATGTTTTACGGCGTTTATTTGGTCGGGAAAGTTTAGAAAATGGTAAAAGTCAGATTTTAAAAGCAGGTGAATCCAGTGCTTTGGCCTGTAAAACCTGGCATGGTTTACGTCAGCAGTTAGCAAGTGATATTCAAGCGATGTATCTTAAAGAAATTCCTGTTCGTGCGATGAATTTAAATGTGCTGAATAATGGGAAATACACAGGGAGTTCAATTATCCTTAAAATTGTTGAACGTATTTTGGCATTTGACAACAACCCTGATTATCAAACGGATTTATTAGGTGAGAAAAAAGAAACGAGCCAGCCAGCCTCATTAATTGATGGTGTATTAGGTGCAAATCAACTTTTTATTAAACGCGCCGAGGGATGGCAGATTAAAGAGGTGGCTGAAACAGAGGGAAAGACACAGGAAGTTTTAAAACTCATTCATGATTCTTTATTGCGTAAACGTGATAAACCTTATTTAGTTTCTGAGCTACGCGCTAAACTGATTGCTCCACCTTATGGATTACCCGATTGTACTTTGGCAATGTTAGCCGCTATTGCGATTCGTTACGAAGTCCCTCGCTTACGCTGGGGAAGCTCCAAAGAAACCAACTTTGCTAAAAATTTAAATGTGGCTTTTAGTGAGGGTAGTAGGCTCACCATTCGCTTGTTTGATTTTACCAGTAAACAACTCACTGTATCGTATGCAGCGGGCTTACATCTTAAATTGCAAAAACAGGGTGAACAATCAAGCGAAGAATATGCGAGTGAATGTTGTAAAGCATTACGTGGTTTTGTTAATAGTCAGACAGAAGCCGTTAAAAACTCAGGGAAATTACAAGAAAAGACTCGACAGTTAGTCAAGTTTTGCCAACAAATCGCGACTAACCCACAAGACTTGGCCGATTGTTTAATTGAACTATTAGGTGCGGCAAGCGATGTTAATCAGTACCAGCAAGGGCTTAAAGCTGTATTGGATGATTTTGAAAAAATCACACATGCGAAACAACATGAAGTTAAAAAAACATGGGAAACCGCCATACCATCAGCTTTTCTGTCTAAACAGTCTCTTATTGATAATTTGACACATCAGAGCGCAAGTACAGAGGCTAAAGCACTGGGTGGTTTATTGTCGGAACACGAGCATGGTATAGAGATTGATGTCAATAAAGTCACTGAAGTGGTGTTAAACAAACCCTTTGAGCAATGTTCGGATGTTGAAATTGGACAATGCAAAGGAAAAATAGAAACCTTAATTGAATATCATCAACAGGCAAAGATAGAACCTCCAATCAATAGTGTTAATGAGCATACCGCCATTATTGTTGCTGAAGAGTTTATCGAAGCGTTAAACCAATTACTTACGCGGACGAACTTACCTGCCCCTCAAATCAAAGCCGCTTTAAACACGGTTTTAAATCAATACGGCGATGAGTAATGGCCATTATATTGATTGTAGACCGCTTCGGTATTGATCGCGAAGACGCGCTGTGTGTTGAAGCCTGCGAAAATGCGATTAATACTGCTAGAAGACAAATTGACCAGCATTTAGAAACGGCCAATGCAAGCGTGTTACGTGTGCGTTTAAATAGCGCGGCGCTATTTAAACGCTTTAGTGATTACGAAGGTTTAAAGGGTGTATTGCCTACACAACAGTTATTGCCACGAATCTTATTAACTCAAACCTTAAAAACAGAGTTGCCTGACTGGTTGACAGATGAATTAATCGTAAACATCGGGTTATTAGAAAATTCCCAGACCTTGGAGGTCTCTAGTGCGACAGCGTTTGAAGAAAATCTGCTAAAAATCTGTGATACTGATTTATTAAGCGGCGATATAAAGATATTTATCAAGGCATTAGCCAAACAAAATGAACAGTTTTTACAATTGTTGAATATAGAAGCCGTGCAAAGCTGTTTTAAAAAGCATCTCGTTTTAGGCTTATCGCTGAATGATGAAGTCGCAGTGTTGTTAGTGAATGAATTATTAAAAACCAACTCAATTAACCACTTTTTAAGCAACGTAGCCTATCAACAGCATTTACAATTATTGCGCACTTTTATTGGCGAGTATCAACTTAATCAAGCGTTACCGGCAAAAAATTTGCCCGAGTCATTATTACACGCTTTACCTATGCTTCCTTTAGCGGAAGGCAATGCCAACGGTTTAGCTGAAAAGTTCATTTCTGCATTACAAACGATTGAACGCAGAATTTTTAATCAAGAGCTTCTGCCTGAGGCTTTATGTCATGGTTTAATCGACTGGCCATTGTTATTAACGGAATTAAGCGAATTAATTGAGACTAACCGTGAGTTAATTTGCGCTGAGCTGTTGGCTAAATTAGCAGGCTTTAAGAGTGAGCAAAGTCAAACACTATTAAGCCAGTTACAACAACGCACACGCGGTTATCCTTTATTAGACCGTAATGCCAGTGTCAATGAGACGCTGGCTTGGTCTGAAGATTATTTTGACTATTGCCGCAGTCTGTTTTTAGATAAACAAACGCCTGATGAGGCAGTAAATATCAGCTTTAGTGAGTGGTTACTAAGCCAACCTGCAAGAGTATCACGCCTGCCTAATAATTGGCGATATTGCGCGGCGCAAGTGGAGGCGTATTTAAAAGAAGCTTATATTGTTGTCGTGATTATGGCCGATGCCTTATCCGCCTTAAATCAGGATATTGTTTTAGCTGAACTCGCAGGCTTAAATCATCTTAATTTACAACACGACTATTTGTTTGCACCGCTACCCACTTTAACCGAAGTGGGCAAAATGGCGGTTTTAACAGGTTTAGAAAATGATGCTCAACAAGGCAGTTCGCAAACGGATATTTTACAAAATCATTATCAGAACTATTTACCTGATAAAGATTCGCTGAAGGTGGTTAAAAGCTGGGCTGATTCTTCCGAGCGGCTTAATAAGGATACGCAATTAGTGGTGTTGTTTGAAAACCGTTTAGATGAGCGTTTGCATGATTGCGTTAGTTTTAGCAAACACCGTGATGATATTAAGCCGATTATTAAACAAATTAAACGCTCGATTGAAGGCTGGCGTAAAGATGCGGCATCGCTGAATAAGGAAATTGCTTTCTTTATGACGGCTGACCACGGTATGACGGTCACCAGTGAGCTTTATCAAGGGAAAGCTTTGGGAAAAGTCAAAGAGCGAGTTTTTAAAGGGGCGCAGTTCTTTGACAATCAGCCAGAGTTTGTATGGATTAATCATTATGCCGTGCCTAAAAAACGCTGGCGTTTAACGGATGATGCGTTATTAACACATGGCGGCTTAACACCTGAAGAAGTCATCATTCCTTTTATCAGCCTCACTTCAAACACGCCGCAGCCGAGTAACACGCCGTTAGAAATCAACTTATCGAAAAACTGTACTAATCAAGGTGACAAAGTTTGGCAAATTGAATGCATATTAAATACAAATACCGATGTCAGCAATATTCAAATAACGCTGAACAGCCCTTTTAAGGGTAAAGAACAACTAGACAGTTTACGCGCTAATAAAACCCAGGCGTTAAAATTAAATTTCAGCTCTGAGCATCAGCAGGAAGGCTTGATCGAAATCCAACTGCATTTAAGTTATATCAGAAGCGACGGAGGACATGAAGAGAATGAGAAACTGTTTAGTATTGAGTTTCCTAGCACATTAATAGAAAAAGACACCGCCACCCAAAGTTTTGAGGATATGTTTTAAGTTTATGAACCCGCAAACATTAGATGAAAAAATCGCCGCAAGCTTCGGTGAACTGACTATAGATAAAGCCTTAGTCCGAGAACTAAAAATCCGCGAAAAACGCACGATTCCTAGCTTTGTCGAAGAATGGCTGATTTCGCGTTTTCAATCACCCGAGAAAAGCCATCAGCAAGTTTATCAAGATATTACTGACTTTATGAGCAAGCATTTACCGGCTAAAGGTGAAAAGGAAAAAATTAAGTATCGCTTGCACTCAGGGGAGTCGGTGGTATTGCTAGACCGTTTTGAAGTGCGAATTGATATTAAAAAGGGAGAATCACTGCTGACGATTCCCTGTATAGATGAGCGTAATGCTTCAATTTCAAGTGAGGTTTTAGAAAATAACCAATCCTTACTTGAAGGCGGTCAATGGGGCGCGGGGCGTTTATTTGTACGTCCAGACGGTAAACATAATGTGATTGAATTGGTCGAATTTCACCCGATGCAATCCGGTAAAGTCAATTTAGAGAACCTAGTCAAAGCGCGGGAGCAATTCACCACCCGCGAATGGATCTATTTATTACTGCGCACTATGGGCTATGAGCCTGCGGCTTATACCGATGAAGAGCAAAATAATCTGTTATTACGCTTATTACCGCTGATTCAAAATAATCTCAACATGATGGAACTCGCGCCAAAAGGCACGGGAAAATCGTTTATTTTTTCTAATTTAAGCCGCCATGTGTGGCTGAACAGTGGTGGAGCATTAACTAACGCGCAGTTATTTAAAAACCTCAATACCAAGGAAATTGGTTTATTAGGCAAGCATGATTTGTTGGTGTTAGATGAAGGACAATCGATTAGTTTTAAAGGAGCGGATGATATTCATGCCAAATTTAAGGACTATTTAGAATCGGGACATTACACCATTAGCAATGACAAAATTACCAGTGAATGCGGTTTGATGATTTTAGCAAATATAGAGCTATACGATGGTCAGCCAAGACAGTTAGATTATATCCGCCATTTACCCGAGATGTTTCACGACAGTGCGTTAATGGACAGGTTTCACGGCATTATTGCAGGCTGGAAAATTCCTCGTTTTACCACAGATAGTGCTGCACAAGGTTTTGGCATTAAGGCCGATGTGTTTGGTGAGTATTTACATCAGTTGCGCACGGTGAGTCATACTGAATTTCCATTTGGGCAGGTGCCTGATTTACGCATTAAAGATATGCGTGATGCGAAAGCAGTCAAGCGTTTGGCGACAGCGTTATCTAAATTGTTATTGTTGAATCCTGAGCATTCGGATTATGAGGCTTATGTGTTGAACCCTGCTATGGAATTAAGGGCGCGGGTGAGGACGCAGTTGGCGGAGTTGGATCCGCATGAGTTTGAGGGGAAAATTAATGTGCAATATTAAAAGAAACGATAAAATTTAAGGATAAAGAAATAATGTTTGAAAGTAAAAGCGAAACACTTTACGATTTTTTCAATAATGCAGGAGTTGCTTACTACATTCCTTATTATCAACGACAATATAGTTGGGATTCGGAAAATGTGGAAAAAATGTTAGATGACCTTTCTGATGGCGTTAAGAAAATATGTATTAAAAATGATTATTTGCGCTTTATAGGTTCTATTATCTTATGGGCAGAAGAAAGTCCTATTGTAGGTACACATTATGATTCAAATGGTCTGATCACTAAAATTTATAATGTAATAGACGGCCAGCAAAGAATATCTACTATCGCTATATTAGCGATGATAATGAGTGAGAAACTAGAAGAAATAAAAAAGAGTATTGATAAAAAAAATAGCTCATTACCTGTTTTTTCTGATGTAGCAAATAGCATTTTTAACCGACAACAAGAGCTTGAAGAGTTTTTTAGTACATCTGTTAAAAAAGCAAATGTCAATCCTGCTAAAAAGCCTATTATTATAAGAGCTTATGATAGCTCATCCAGTCCATCTGTCGACCAGTGGACATTAAAAGGCAATGAAAAAGATTATTACAAATCAGATGTTGCAAACATCATTGCAGAATTTATTAAAAATGGTACGGTAAATCCGAGAAACATTACCAACTCTAAGCTTAAAAAGAATATATTAATTATAAAAAGATGGATAGATGAAATAGAAAAAGATTTGCTTCAATGCCTTCCTAGTACACAAATTCTTCTTCAACAAAAAGATACATCTCTTAATAACATAAATTTCGAAGAAATAAACGATCTATCTCCTAACGATAATGATTTAGCTTCAGGAACCATTAGAGTTCTATCATTAGTTTCATTTCTATTTGAAAAAACTTATTTAACCTCTATCGAATGCCCTACTGAAAATTTAGCATTTGATATGTTTCAATCTATTAATGCAACAGGAACGCCTTTAACAGCAATTGAAGTATTTAAACCACTGGTTGTGAATAATTTAGGGGGTAATTTTGGAAATTCACAAACAAAGGAGTTTTTTAAGTTAATAGATAATTTTTTTGATGAGCAAAAAACAGCGAGTGGAAAAGAGAAATTAACAGATGACGTTCTGGCAAGAATGGCATTAGTTTATGATGGTGAAGAGCTAGGAAAACGCTTTAGTGGTCAAAGAGACTGGTTAATAAAATCTTATAATAACTGCTCAACACAACAAGATAAAGAAGATTTAATACATTGGCTTTATGATGTCACTGAATACTTTAAACAGGTTCTTAAGCCTACATTGCCCAGTAGCAAAAATAAGGCATTCCCTTTATCAAGTCACTTTGTTACTCTCGGTTTAAATATGAATGACGCTGATTTAACAGCATTATGCATTTTTTATTTAAAAAAGACACAGCATACAATGGCTCATTATTTAATAAGTTTGTTTTATAGTAAATTATTAAGAGCACAAAAGACTTCAAACTTACAAAATTCAGCAAATGAATTTCGTGATGTATGCAAAGCTTGTGCAGCCTTTTTTACTTTATGGAGCTCATCATTAACAGGCTTTCCAGACCAAGTGTATAGAGATTTATTTAGTCAAACAAAGGCTAATATATCGCACTTGTCGGGGAAAAATAATCAGACATCCTCATTTGTTAAAAATCATTTTAGGCAGGCTTTAGAATATAAAGAAATATTTGATGTACAGTGCCCTAATACTGCTAAAAATTTATGGATGACTAAGGCAAAATTTCGTTTAGGTTATAACATGAATAAAACGGTATGTCGTTTTGCCTTGTTTGTTACTGCGCACGATAAAGCACCCGATACAACAAATAATCATGAAGGGCTGATGATTTTAGGAAAATCAGGAGCAGCCCAATATTTGAATTGTGCAGCATGGTTTTCACTTGATTATGCAGAAATAGAGCATATTGCTAATAAAGCTGAGCCAAAAGCACCTAAATATCCTTTAGACCCACTTTTATATTCAGGAAATGCATCTGCCATTCATTCAATTGGAAACCTTACATTACTTTCTAAATCTGTAAATGCAGGAATGTATGTTGAATGGGCTGATAAAGTATTTTATTATTCCACATTAACATTTTTAGCACCAACTCAACCTGCAAACTTACAATTTTTGGCAAAAGCACAAGGTATTTCTAATATTCCTCCTACTCTTATTAATGCCGCAGCAGGAACAAATTATATTGCTAATCTAGCACCACTTGCTTTAAGAGGAAGTGCAGGTTTACCTTGGGATAAAGTTTTTGTTGATAAAAGAACAGAGCGTATTTGTGATTTATTATTTGATGATATGACTACATGGCTGTGAAGGATATTTATTCCTCGTTCCCAAGCTCCAGCTTGGGAACACCTACCCCCAAGCTCTGCTTGACAAACACTTAAGCAAGCCACCAAGCTAATATGGGTCGCAATCGCTATAAAATATTAAATGAAGACTACCCTTACTTTCACACATCGACCGTTGCAGGCTGGCAGCCTGTTTTCACCCGTAAAGAGAGTGTACAGATACTTTTCGATAGTTTTATATGGCTACAATAAAATACAGATTTTAAGCTTCATGCGTATGTGGTTTTAGAGAACCATTTACATTTTATTGCGAGTGGTAGTGAGCACAGTAAGCGAATTCAGCAGTTTAAATCTTTTACTGCGAGACAAATTCTTGATTTATTAGAGCAGCGCGGAGCAACGACTTTGCTTAAATATTTTGCGTATTATAAACGTAAGCATAAGATTGAAAGTAAATACCAGTTTTGGCAAGAAGGTTCGCATCCAGAAGAGATGAGTAATGATTTTATGCTTAAACAACGTTTGGAGTATATTCATAATAATCCTGTGAAGCGAGGTTATGTTGATCTACCAGAACATTGGCGTTATTCAAGTGCGCGGGATTATATGGGGCAAGCGTCTTTATTGCCGATTGTGTTATTGAATTAAAACATCAAGCAGAGCTTGAAGGTAGGCATTCCCAAGCTGGAGCTTGGGAACGAGTAAAACAGGCTTCTGAGTTTAAGGATTTAGGCGTGGCAGTTCAGAAGGAGTTGCCCCCAGAATTGGTTAGCAAGGCTAATTTAGAATTGGAAGTTTTAACTGATGAAAAAGAATGATTGTTGAGGCTATTTAGTTTTTAAGCTCTGTTTAGGGTCTAGGTAAACTCAATAAAGGAATAAATAAGAATGCCTCTTCTTTTATATGTTTTATACTTGTTTTAATATTTTAGCTGCTATAACTCATTGATTATAAAACTTCAGTAGCTTTATAAAGGGAGTAATTGGTTGTTAGGAGGGGATAAATCAGTTGTATTAAGGGAGGAATAGGTTGCTTAAAAGGGAGAAATTAGTTGTTTTATAGGAGTTAAAATATTAAACTCCTATAAAAATTTATGTTTAATCTCCCATTATGAGTAAAAATAATTTAACGGTTTATAAATCCAATAAAGTGATTGAGGCAGGTTACAAACTGAGCCTTAACGAACAACGACTTATTTTATCCTGTATCGCTAAAGTTAATTCTACTAAGCATTTATTAGCAACAGAACGTTTTGAGGTGACCGCAAAAGAATTTTCAACGCTGTTTAGTATCAGTGAAGATAAGGCGTATCAGACTTTAAAGCACGTGGCTGAACAGCTTTTTGAGCGCTATGTCATTATTGATAATCCCGACCCTAGCGAGCCAACTTTAAAATATACTAGAACTCGTTGGATTAGTTCTATCGACTACATTCCTGAACTGGGAAAGGTGGCTTTATATTTTGCTCAGAGAATGTTGCCTTATTTAAGCGAATTAGAAGGACAATTTACTTTTTATGAACTTAAAAATATTGGAAAAATGGGTTCTATTTATGCGATTCGTTTATACGAATTGTTAATGCAATGGAAAACAACGCGAACAAGAGAAGTTGAAATAGAGTGGTTAAAAAAGAAATTTGAGATACAAGACAAATATAAATCTATCAAAGACTTTAAAAAATATGTTATCGAACCAGCCGTTAAAGATATTAATAACCATTCAAATTACACTGTCGAATGGACACAACGTAAGACAGGGCGCAGAGTTACACATTTAACCTTTGTATTTGATGAGAAAGCCTCTAAAAATCCTGCTAAATCCAAAAACAAACAACCGATGATAAAGGGTGTGCCAAAATCAGAAATAGAACACAGAGCGCGAACAGGTGAATCCTGGGAAGATGCGGCTTTGCGTATTAAAGTAGAAAATAAAGCGGATAAAATCAAAGTAGGATAGGTAGAGCAGAGCACCTGTCTTTTTAGGCACTCTGTGAACCCCATCAGCCTAGCGTAAAATGATTCCTCGTTCCCAAGCTGGAGCTTGGGAACGAGTAAAACTTGTTTTGGACTCCTTACTTAAAATACTTTCACAGCCTCTGGAGCTTGAGAACGAGAAAAACCTGCGAAAGCGTTAAGAAATCGAGTGAAGACGCAGTTAGCGGAGTTAGATCCTTAAAGGTGAGTTTGTAGGAATTTATGTTGTTGACATTTCTTTTTTAATTTTTCTTTTTTTAGTTTTTTAGGCTTCTGTAGGTCTTTATATTAAAGGGGTGCAGGGATAATAGCTAGACAAAAATATAGTTTACCCTAGACACTTCTATCGTTTAATCAAGACAAAAATACAGTTTAACCTAGACATTTTCATAGCATTCTAAGATTTTTTTAATTCCTATGTCTAGAAATTTACTTTATATATATTAACTTATTGATATATAATAAATAAAATATAAATAATTACAAATTTTAAGGCTGAAGTTTAGATTTTTTATCATTAAACCTAGACACTTTTATCGTTTTATATGATTTTTTTAACATCAATGTCTTGATATTAAGTAATAATAGTTAGATAATTGATTTTTAAAAGATAATTTTTATTTTTACAAGACGTTTAAATTCTTAATGTCCATATATAATTTATGAAATCTAATAATTTAGTGGTTGTGAAGCATAACAGCGTAGTGGAAGCGGGTTATCAGCTAAGTATTTATGAAAGCCGTATTTTGCTGACCTGTATTGCCAAAATTAACAGTATGAAGCCGTTGACGGTTGAAGATAGGTTTGAATTAAGCGTCAATGATATTGCTGACCTTGTAACACTCGCTGATAAAAATATTTATCAAGCTTTAAAAACAGCAATTGATAAGTTGGCAGAGCGTTGGGTTTATATTGATACGCCCACTAAAAAAGTTAAAAAGTTAAAAACGCGCTGGGTTTCTGGTATTCGTTATATGAATCAAGAAGGGGTGATTCAGTTAACGTTTGCGGGGGATATTTTACCGTATTTATCGCAGTTAAGTCGTGAGTTTACTCAGTATCGGCTTGAGAATGTGCTTAAGTTTAAAAGCACTTATAGTATTCGTATTTATGAGTTGTTGTGTAAGTGGAGCGGGGATGAGAAAACCCTGACTTTAGAATGGTTGCGAGATCATTTTCAGCTTAATGATAAATATCTTAATA
>WTCN01000291.1 GCA_013138555.1 Methyloprofundus sp.
GCAACCCACCAGTTTATTACATAACAGTTAAAGTGATAACCTGATTAATCACCTCATCAATGGTTAAATCGGATGAGTCCAGGTAAAAAGCATCTTCTGCAGGAATAAGCGGCGCTGTTTTTCGTTCACTATCGCGACGATCACGCAACTCAATCTCAGCTGTAATCTTGCCAAGGTTAGCATCAATTCCTTTTTCTTTCAACTGTTTAAATCGCCTTTCACCTCTTTCTTGCGCACTCGCCGTTAAAAACACCTTGATATCCGCATCGGCAAAAACCACAGTCCCCATATCTCGCCCATCAGCGACCAGCCCAGGAAGCTGCCTAAAATCTTTTTGCTTTTGCAATAATACTTTTCGAACCGCAGGATATGCCGCTACTTTTGACGCAACGGCACCTGTTTCTTCTGTTGGCAATCTAGCACTTATATCAACCCCTTGCAGCTTAACCACTAATTCATCATTACATTCAAAAGCCAGCTGCATATTTTTTGCAACTTGCGTAACAGCAGACTCGTCCATTAGATCAATCTGCTGATCCAGCACAGAAATGGCCAGAGAACGATAAATAGATCCACTATCTAAATAATGCCAGCCTAGTTTTTTCGCTACTGCCCGACTAACCGTTCCCTTCCCGGCACCACTAGGACCATCAATTGTTAAAACAGGAATCGTCATTAACTCTCCTGAGCACTTATATTAAGTCCAAGCCCTTCTGTTAGCTCTGCAAAGCCAGGGAATGAAGTATTTACATTTTCACAATCCTGAATCACGATCGTATCGGTTGCGCGTAAAGCTGCCATAGAAAATGCCATTGCTATACGGTGATCACCATGCGAAATAACAGAACCACCCCCTATTGCTCCACCCTGTATCACCATACCATCTTCAGTCGGCTGTGCATCGACACCCAGTATTTGCAAACCATCTGCCATTACCTGGATACGGTCACTTTCTTTAACGCGCAATTCTTTCGCACCCGTTAAAACAGTTTGCCCAGTTGCGCAAGCCGCTGCCACAAATAACACCGGAAATTCATCTATCGCCAGTGCGACGAATTCTTCAGGAATTGCGATACCTTTTAAATCAGCACTACGTACGCGTATATCAGCAACAGGCTCTCCACCGACTGTACGCTCATTCATGAGTTCAATATTTGCCCCCATGAGACGCAATATATCAATCACACCGGTACGTGTCGGGTTAATGCCCACATGCTTTAGGGTCAAATCCGAATCCGGCGCAATAGATGCACCAACCAGAAAAAATGCAGCCGATGAAATATCACTGGGCACATCAATATCAGTCGCTTTTAAAGCCCCCTGACGAGAGACAGTCACAAGGTTATCACTTTGCTTAACAGGGTGAGCAAAACCGGAAAGCATACGCTCGGTATGATCACGCGTTGGTGCGGGCTCGGTTACCGAGGTTTCACCTTGTGCATATAAACCCGCCAGCATTAGGCAGGATTTAACCTGAGCACTGGCAATAGGCATATCATAATGTATCCCCTGCAAAGATTTCTGCCCTCTTATTGTGAGTGGCGCAGTCCCTTTTTCAGTACTTTCAATTTTTGCCCCCATAATACTTAGAGGGTCTATCACACGACGCATTGGGCGGCCCGATAAAGACGCATCACCGGTCAAGGTTGCATCAAATTTCTGCCCTGCCAGCAAACCACATAACAGGCGCATGGAAGTTCCTGAATTACCTAAATAAATAGGCTCTTCTGGTGCCTGCAAACCATCCAGCCCAACACCATGAATAGTCACCTCGCCCTTATCCGGCCCCTCGATTTTTACCCCCATAGCCTGAAAAGCACGCAAGGTCGCCAAAGCATCATCACCCTCTAAAAAACCACTGACATGCGTGACACCTTCAGCAATAGAGCCCAGCATAATAGAGCGATGAGAGATGGATTTATCACCCGGTAAGCGCACTTGACCTTGCAAGTGCCCACCTGGTTGAACGGTAAAAGTTATTGATTGTGTCATGTTATTGTGTTGTTCTAAAAAACGCTCTCGAGTATTTCGAGCGTAGGTAAATGTATCATGTAATTGCTGGGATTGATTCGCTTCCAGCATGAGTTTAACAGCATCTAGCTCAGAGCTTAACTGCTCAATTAACGGAATAATGTGTTGCTTATTGGCCATACAGATATCTAGCCACATAGTGGGATCACTTGACGCGATGCGGGTAAAGTCTTTAAACCCACCTGAAGCATATTTTAAAGTCTCTACTTTTTCATCATTTTTACCAAGTACACTCACTAAGGCGAAAGCCAAAACATGAGGCAAATGACTGGTAGCCGCCAAAATAGCATCGTGCTGCTCTACCTGCATAAATGCAATATGACTCCCCAGGCCTTGCCAGAACTCAGTTGCCAGTTGTACAAAAGCCTTATCTGCTTGCTTGTCAGGTGTCAGAATCAGTCGCCTACCCAGAAAAAGATCATCCATAGCGGCATCCACACCACTTTTCTCAGCCCCTGCAATAGGGTGCGCAGGTACAAAATTACCGGGAAGAAAACCAAATACCTCATTTAAAGCAATAACAACATGACCTTTGGTACTGCCCACATCCATATACAAGGTTTGTTCAGACCAGTTCGCTGCAAGTTGCTTTAAGATGTCCTGCATTGCACCAACAGGCGTTGCAATAACAACACAGTCCGCGCCAGCAATTGCTTCTGCTAAATCCAGGCTATAACTATCTATGACCTTTAAATCCTGTGCACGCTGCAGGTTTTCCAGATCTTGCTCACGACCATAAGCGCTGACCGTTGCACATAGTTTATTTTTTCGTGCAGCACGCGCGACAGAGCCACCAATAAGCCCCACACCAATGATGCATAGTTTGTTAAACATCTGCTAGCACGGACTTTAATGCGCTAATAAAAAAGTCATTCTCAAGCTCAGTACCTATACTAATACGCAGATGATTAGGCATTTCATAGTTTGCAACGGGGCGCACTATAACTCCCTTATGCAGCAAAGCGCTATTAATACTTGCTGCCTCTTGCTGCACATCGACAGAGACAAAATTTCCTAACGATTCAATCCAGGATAGCCCCATTGTTGCAAAAGCGCTGGTCAACTGCTGCATACCCGAGTTATTTAATGCAACTGTGGCAGCTAAATACTCAGTATCACTAATAGCCACTTCTGCCGCCGCCAGTGCCAACGCATTATTATTAAAAGGCTGGCGTACCCGATTTAAAATATCAGCCATTGCAGAACTGGATAGACTATAACCTATACGCAAGCCTGCCAAACCATAAGCTTTAGAAAAAGTACGGGTAATCACTAAATTAGGAGTGTCAGCCAGCCAGGCAATTGAGTCGGGATAATCATCCTTAGTCACATATTCAAAATAAGCTTCATCCAATACGCAGATAACATGTTCAGGGACTGCCGCCAAAAATTCACTCAAGACCTGCTCGGTTAAATAAGTCCCTGTTGGATTATTTGGGTTAGCAATAAACAGCAGACGTGTTTTATCCGTAATCGCTGCCAACATCGCCGGCAAATCATGGCCGTAGTGTTGTGCAGGTATGACTTTGGCAATCGCACCAACGGCTTGAGTGACCAGTGGGTAAACAGCAAATGCATGCTGCGAAAAAATCACTTCATTTTCTGTCGTCAAAAAGGCACGGGCTAATAACTCCAGAATTTCATTAGAGCCATTACCCAATGTAATTTGCTCACTAGCGACTCCCCATTTCTCCGATAAAGCCGCTTTTAAGGCAAAGCCATTACCATCGGGATAGCGAGATAAATCAGCAAAACTAGCCTGTATGGCCTGCTTTACTTTTTCACTTGGCCCTAACGGGTTTTCATTTGAGGCAAGCTTTACGATTTCAGTTAAGCCTAACTCACGCTCAAGTTCAGAAATAGGTTTTCCAGGCTGATAAGGAACTAATGTTTGTACGCCGGCGGTGGCGAGTTGAAAAGTGCTGTGTTGCATGGTGAATAGAAAATAAAAGGTTATTTGATTCGATAACAGTGGAACATTGAACAGACAAAAATCCATTCCAGATAAACTTACAAAATAGCTTTTGGGTATGAGCCTAAAATTTTTACCATTGTAGCATTCGCCTCTAATTCAGCTAATGCCAAAGCAATATTATTATCGGTTTGATGCCCATTGATATCAACAAAAAAGAAGTAGTCCCATAAGCCCTGACGCGACGGTCGTGATTCAATCTTGCTCATGCTTATACCATATTTAGAAAAAGGCTCCAGAATACTATATAAAGCGCCCGCATGATTTTTAGTAGAAATAAGTAATGATGTTTTATCACTAACCGTTGCTGTAGTAGTCAATTTTCCTACAATCACAAAGCGGGTGGTATTATTCTCTTCATCCTCAATGCCTTGCTCAAGAATTGTGACATTATAAATATCAGCCGCAATCTTACCGGCAATTGCAGCGACTCCCTGTTGCTTAGCTGCCATTCTAGCAGCCTCGGCATTACTACTTACTTCCGTACAGCGTACGCCAGGCAGTTTTTTATCTAACCATTTACGGCACTGCGCCAATGACTGTCTATGCGAGAAAACCTCAGTAATCTCTGCCAGCTCAGCAACATTTGCCATAAGATTATGCTCTATCCTGACTTCCACCTCTCCACAAATTTTTAACGGAGAGATGACAAATCGGTCTAAAGTGTGTGTTATCACACCCTCGGTAGAATTTTCAATCGGTACAACACCAAACTGACAATGCCCCTCTTCCACTGCCTGAAAAATATCCTCAATCGCAGTAACAGGCTCTGTACGCACCGCATGACCAAAATGCTTAAAGGTCGCTTGCTGGGTAAACGTCCCTTCCGGCCCTAGAAAAGCCACTTGCAATGGTTTCTCCAAGGCCAGACAAGCCGACATTAATTCACGAAAAAAGCGTGCGGCCGTATCATCACTTAACGGACCAGGGTTTAAACCCTTAATTCGCCTTAATACCAATGCTTCCCGATCCGGGCGATAAAAACAGTTATCTTCACCTGAAGCTATTTTTGTCCTGGCAACCTCTTCAGCCAACGATGCCCGCTGATTAATCAGCTGTAATATTTGTTGGTCGATTGCATCAATCTGATTTCTTAATTCAGCAAGGGGAATTACATTAGTCATTTTTTAAAAAAGGTTTAATTAATGGGTACGCTCAAACTCAGCCATAAATTGAATTAATGCCTCAACACCTGATTCCGGCATGGCATTGTAGATACTCGCACGCATACCCCCCACTGAACGATGCCCTTTTAAAGACAGAAAGCCCTGCTCTTTTGCGGCACTAAGAAACGCTTTATCCAGACCACTATCACTCAGAATAAACGGCACATTCATACGCGACCTATCTGCGACTGCAACCGGATTACTATATAAGCTAGATTGATCAATAGCCGTATAGAGTTTAGCAGCTTTACGTTGATTCACCTGTTCCATTGCAGCAACGCCCCCCTGAGATTTCAGCCATTGCATCACCAAACCCACTAAATACCAGGTATAGGTAGCAGGCGTATTGAGCATCGATCCTTGCTTGGCCTGTTTTTCATAATTAAAAATATCAGGCAGACCTTTTTGTGCTTTACCAATCAAGTCATCTCTGACAATCACCACGGCCGCACCAGCCGGCCCCATATTTTTCTGCGTGCCAGCATAGATGATGCCAAATTTACTCACATCTATCTCGCGAGACAGAATATTGGAAGACATATCCGCGACTAGCGGTAAATCACCCACCTCAGGAATATCCTGAAATTCTATCCCATGAATGGTTTCATTCGGCGTGTAATGCAAATAAGCCGCTTGCTCATCGACATTCCAGCTAGCACGGTCAGGAATACTGGTAAAATTATTCGCTTCTGAAGAAGCCGATACAATCACATCACAATAAGGCTTTGCGCTTTTAATCGCTTTTTCAGACCAGGCACCGGTATTGATATAACAGGCTTTCTGTTTATCACCCAATATATTCGCAGGAATAAACGAAAACTGCCCTGTTGCGCCACCCTGTAAAAACAGGATTTTATAATTATCAGGAATAGCCATTAACTCGCGTAAGTCATCATGCAAGGTCTTGGCTAAGGACATAAATTCAGCACCGCGATGACTTATTTCCATCACTGACATACCAGAACCATTCCAGTCTAGCATTTCAGCTTGTGCTTGTTTTAAAACGGCCTCGGGCAACATAGAGGGCCCGGCGCTAAAATTATATACTTTCGACATTATTCACTCTCACCCGTATTTGAATCTAATTTTTCCAATGATTCACCCGCCAACGCTTCCTTTTCATTCGCTGGTTCATCTATAATATTTTCGTCCTGCTGAGTTTCATCCTCAGACTCAGTTTCAGCCAAACCATCAATTTTATCAACGCCAATTAGTTTTTCCTTACTATCCAGGCGTATCACTTTAACACCCTGAGTATTCCGTCCTACCACAGAAATTTCATCAACTTTGGTTCTAACCAAAATCCCACCATCAGAAATCAACATAATTTCATCATGCTCGGCAACCAACACCGCACCGACCAATTGCCCATTACGCTCAGAGGTTTGCATGGCAATCATGCCCTGACCACCCCGTTTATGACGGGTAAACTCTTCTAAACGGGTACGTTTTCCATCACCCTTTTCAGTCACATTCAGCACTGTTCCTTCTGAAGAGGTAATCAACGAAATGATTTTTTGTCCTTCTACCAGACGCATACCGCGAACACCTGCCGCTGTACGTCCCATGGAACGTACATC
>WTCN01000305.1 GCA_013138555.1 Methyloprofundus sp.
AGGCTTTTAGAGGATAGCCAACGGCTTATTGAGCAGTTACAGGCATTCAGTCCTGATGATATAAAAAGCCTGATGGGGATTAGTGAAAAACTATCTGAGCTTAATTATCAGCGTTTTCAGGACTGGAGCCAAAACGATGCAGTTGCACAATGCCCTGCATTATTTGCCTTTCAGGGGGATGTTTACCAAGGCCTGGCTGCTGATACTTTAACAGTGGATGAAATTGAGTATAGCCAGCAGCATTTACGTATTTTATCGGGACTCTATGGTTTATTGTGCCCGCTGGATTTAATGCAAGCCTACCGTTTAGAGATGGGAACTAAGCTGGCTAATGAACGCGGGGCTAATTTGTATGCTTTCTGGGGGGATAAAATATCGACGTTAATAAAAGCAGATATGCCGGACCAGGAAGCCTCCGAATTAGTTAATTTAGCGTCTAATGAATATTTTAAAGCGGTTAAACCGAAGTTAATGGATACCCAGATAATTACCCCCGTTTTTAAAGACTTTAAAAATGGGCAATATAAAATCATTAGTTTTTATGCTAAAAAAGCGCGTGGAATGATGGTTAATTATGCCATTAAGCATCATATTACCCAGGCTGAAGAATTGAAAAACTTTACGAGTGCAGGATATCGCTATGCTGATGAGTTATCTGATGCAAAACAATGGGTGTTTATTCGGGATGAGTTGAGTACATTAGTATAAAATTCGGTAGGGTGGGCAACGCTTTTCTGCCCACCGTTCTGTTATACACAAACTATAAATGAAAATGAAAATTTCCCGCACCACATGACTTTTGTAAGGTTGCCACGATCCTGTCTGCATCAGCCACAGACTCATTTGGACCTTTGATATAGCTGGGCATTTTGTCTTTACCATAGTGATAACGTGACCAGCATAAGCCTAATTTTTGCTCACCAAAAATTGTTTTCAGGGCGTGATAATCCTTATGGCTACTAAACCCGAGGTCTTTAGCATACTGCACTGCACCCTCAATTAATTTATTAGCACAGGCAGGTTTGATTTTAGTGAAGGAATAACCGCCATGTGATTCAATAATACCAGGCTTAAATACTTTTTCATATTCAGGTAGGGGCATCGTTTTAAACAATACCTTTTTTACCCCTAAACAAAAGACATCAACAATAAAGGAACCTACAATAACTTCACCGTTAGGGGATAGTCGTGTTATAAGAATATTGCCTATGCCTGATTCAAATAAATTGTTAGGCATTAAGCATTCATAAAAAGGGCTTTCCAGATAAGGCTTTATTTTTTCAAGTAAGAGTTGAGAAGAGTTTGATTTAGCCTGAGAGTTACGTTTCTGTTTTTTCTGCTTTGCTTTCTTTTGTTTTTGTTGTTCTGTTAAGGCCATTGATGATCCAGAGTAATTATTAATTTACTGGCAATAATACTATATAAAAATCAAAAGTGTAAAAATGAATTTCTGAATTCAAATCATAAGTGCATACCTCAGTCTTGCATAGGCGAAGCTGAAGCTTTGCTTCCTGCTTACGAAGCTAATCAAAATGTATCAATTCATAGGGCAGACTCGGCTCCCGGCCCGCGATAATATCACTTAAAAAAGTCCAAAATACATCACCGGAAGGAGGGCATCCCGGCAGGTAATAATCCACTTTTACAATTTCATGAATCGGGTAGACTTTATCAAGTAATAAAGGTAACTCAGGATCACTGGGGATTTGTGCATTCTCTATCCCGATACCATCTCTATAGGATTCATTGAGGCAGTCTTCCAGTGGAATATGGTTGCGCAGGGCGGGTAAGCCACCGTTAATGGCACAAGCACCTACTGCCACTAATATTTTGCAATTTTTACGAAATTCACGCAGTACATGGACATTTTCAGAGTTACATACTCCCCCTTCAATCAGGCCTATATCGCAAGGATTGCAATGTTCTATATCAGTAATCGGTGAGCGGTCAAATTCGACATGCTTTGCGAGTTCCAGCATGCGCTCATCAATATCTAATAAAGACATATGGCAGCCAAAACAGCCTGCCAGTGAGGTGGTGGCAAGCTTTAGTTTATCAGCCATGATCTTTGCTCTCCTCAGCTAAAGAAACTTCATCAATTTTCTGCTGGTCATATATGCGCTGACCTATAGGGACTTGATACCCAGTGCCTTTAATCAGGATTGCACCTGTCGGGCAGATATGCGCTGCACAGTCATTAATATCAATATCGCTGTCTTTTAACTGCCCACTTTTAGAATTGATGATCAGGCGTTTGTTGATGCCACGTCCACTGATAGCAAAAACGTTTTTATTGTCTTTCTCCTGACTGGCACGGACACATAAATTGCAAAAAATACAGCGGTTATGATCAATTAAAATCTCCGGGTGCGAGGCATCCATTTCTCGATTGGCAAAAAAGTGTGGGAAATGGTTATCATGCATTTTTAGATAATAGGCCACGGCTTGTAATTGGCAGTTGCCTGTTTTTTCGCAAGAAGGACAAAAATGATTGCCCTCGACAAATAACATCTGGGTGATGCGTAGTCGATCTTGTTCCAGATCAGCACTGTGATTTTGAATATCCTGACCTTCCATTGCCGGAAAAGTACAGGCAGAGCAATTTCTGCCATTGACTTTGACAGTACATAATTTACAACTGCCATGTGGCTGATAGTCTGGATTATGACATAAGTGGGGGATATAAATATCGGCGGAAATTGCGGCATCCATAATGGTTTGGCCTGCTTCAAAAGGGACTTCCTGACCGTCAATTGTGATTGTTTTGTGCATCTTAATCTTCCTCCACTTGAGTCAGGTGTGCGCCGGCATCATCCCGGTTTGCTAAGTGCCTAGCAGTCTCTAATGAGGCATCTAAATCAAATCCTGGCTCATAGCTAATGTCTTTTAGTTTCTCTGCATAGCGTTCCGGGTAACGCTGTAACGTTGATAAAATCGGGTTGGCGGCGGTTTGTCCCAGGCCGCAATGGCTGTTATTTTTGACTAATTGGCAGAGCTCTTCTAATGCGACGATATCACCCGCAGAGCCATGACCCTCTGTTATTTTGTCTAGCTGTTTTTTTAATAAAGAGGTGCCGACGCGGCAAGGGGTACAGAAGCCACAACTTTCATGGGCAAAAAAATGGGTGAAGTTTTTGACAATATCCAGAATATTGCGTGACTGATTAAAAATAATAAACGAGCCACCCGTAGCAAGATCTTCGAATGCCAGCTTACGCTGGCTTTCTTTAATATCAATAAAGGTGCCGGAAGGACCGCCCACCTGTATGCCTAGAACATCGTAGGCACCACAATCGTTTAAGACTTGTGCTACTGTGACACCAAAAGCATATTCGTAAATACCAGGCTTGGCACAGTCACCGCTGATACTGAGTATTTTTGTCCCTTGCGATTGTTCAGTACCCACATCAGCAAACCATTGTCCGCCATGCACTGCTATTTTTGTGCTTGCTAAAAAAGTTTCAACATTATTGACTACCGTGGGTTTATTCAAATAACCTTGAGAAACGGGGTAGGGAGGGCGGTTTCTGGGAATGCCGCGTTTTCCTTCCAGAGACTCTATCAGGGCAGATTCTTCACCGCAAATATAAGCGCCACAGCCCAGGCGGATTTCAATATCAAAGTTGATACCTTGGTTGAGGATATTATTGCCTAATAAAGCGGATTCGCGTCGTTCTTGTAAAATAGCTTGTAATTTTTCATATAAATGTAGATATTCACCGCGTAGATATAAGAAGCCTTGTTCTGCACCAATAATACTGGCACAGACAGTCATGCCCTCAAATACCTGGTGTGCATATGAGTTTAAGATAACTCTGTCTTTAAAGGTGCCTGGTTCGCCTTCGTCGGCATTGCAGACGACATAGCGTTCAGTCTCCGGCTCTGCAGCACAAAAACGCCATTTCATTGCGGTTTTAAATCCGGCTCCACCCCGGCCACGTAAGCCGGAAATATCAATTTCTGCCAGTGTGTTCTGTGCTCCTCTCTGGAAATGTGCTTTTAAAGCATCGCCTGGCTTTATGGGAGCTTGCAGTAATAGTCCTGCTTGATAAATATTATCGCTAACCGCAAAAAACTCAGCTGGCCATTGTTTTACTGGTGTGTGTTGTTCAATGAGTTTAATGATAGCATCGATTCGTGGCCGGTCCAGACGGGTTAATGCATAGCCATTAACTATCCCGGCAGGTCCCTGGTCACACATGCCAGTGCAGGAAGTATTATTTAAGCTGACGAGACCATCGCTACGTAATTCACCAATTTTTAGCTTTAACTGGCTGGCAAAGTAAAACATAAGATTCTGTTTGCCTAGCATACGGTCGGTAATTGAGTCGCTGAGCAGTATGTCGTACTTGCCTGTTGGTGTCGTGTGTAGAAAGCTATAGAACTCAATAACGCTAATAATCTGGGTGCGTGGGAGTTTGAGTGCGGTAGCGAGTATTTCTATTGTTGCGGCTGAAATATGCTGATATTCAGCCTGGATATCGCGTAGTATAGCGAGCAATCGGACGGGGGCGGCTTCATGTTTGTCAATGATAGTCTGGATAAACGCTTGCATTTTTTCCCCTTTGGCATGTAAAAGATAGGGTGGAACGCTGTGCTGATTTTTGTGGGCAAAAAAGCGTTGCCCACCCTACGGTTGTTGACGTTATTTTCTGCGCATCCCTAAAACCTTAATTAAAAAACCGTTTTAGATAATGTCCTGTATAGGATTGTTCCATTGTAGAGACTTGCTCGGGGGTGCCTTCGGCAACAACCGTTCCGCCACCACTTCCTCCTTCAGGACCGATATCAATAACCCAGTCCGCTGTTTTGATAACATCCAGATTATGCTCAATGACGATAATGGTATTACCGTGCTCGCGTAAAGTATGCAAGACATTGAGTAATTGCTGAATATCATGAAAGTGTAAGCCTGTGGTGGGTTCATCCAGAATATATAAGGTTTTACCAGTATCGCGTTTAGACAGTTCTTTGGATAATTTTACCCGTTGTGCTTCACCGCCTGATAAAGTTGTCGCATTCTGTCCCAGGCTAATATAGCTTAAGCCAACATCTAACATAGTTTGCAGTTTACGCGCTAACACAGGCACGGGCTTAAAGAAGAGGTGAGCTTCTTCAACTGTCATATCCAACACTTCGTTAATGGTTTTGCCTTTGTAACGAATTTCCAGTGTTTCACGATTGTAGCGCTTACCTGCACAGATATCGCAATGTACAAAAACATCAGGCAGAAAATGCATCTCTACCTTGACAACGCCATCCCCCTTGCAGGATTCACAGCGCCCACCTTTAACATTAAAACTAAAGCGGCCAGGTGTGTAGCCACGAGAACGGGACTCGGGCGTGGCAGCAAAAAGCTCACGGATTGGGGTAAATAAACCCGTATAGGTTGCCGGGTTGGAGCGCGGTGTTCTGCCTATGGGGCTTTGATTGATATCGACGACTTTATCAATCTGCTGCAAACCATCGACTGACTGACAGGTGGCGGGTAAGGTTGTTGCGCGGTTAATCGTGCGTGCTGCATAACGATATAAAGTATCATTGACCAGTGTTGATTTTCCCGAACCTGATACACCCGTGACGCAAGTGAATAGACCAATAGGAAAGTTAACGTCAATTTTCTTTAAATTATTGCCCTCTGCTTGGTGTACAGTAATGAGTTTATTCGCATCCCGAGGCGTGAGTTTTGTTGTGCCAGTAATTGCCAGTTTGCCGGAAAGATATTGTCCGGTCACTGAGTCTTGGTTATTGATAATATCGTCAACTGAACCCTGGGCAACAATCTGTCCGCCATGTACACCAGCACCAGGGCCTATATCAACGACATATTGTGCCGCACGGATCGCATCTTCATCGTGCTCTACAACAATCACTGTGTTGCCTAAGTCACGTAGTCTGAATAATGTTTTGAGTAAACGCTCATTGTCTCGTTGGTGCAAGCCAATTGAAGGCTCGTCAAGCACATACATAACACCCACCAGACCTGCGCCAATCTGACTCGCTAGGCGGATACGCTGCGCTTCGCCACCCGATAGGGTATCTGCACTGCGATCCAGAGTAAGGTAATCCAGCCCTACATTGACTAAAAATTCCAGGCGTTGCTGAATTTCTGTGACTATTTTTTCTGCAATTTGCCCCCGCTGGCCCGGTAAATTCAGGGTTTGAAATAGCTCTAGGGCTTGCCGAATAGGTAATCTAGTAATTTCATAGAGGGGGCGAGAGTCAATAAAGACATGGCGTGCAGCGATATTTAAACGCGCTCCTGCACAGCTGGTGCAGACTTGACTCGCCTGGTATTTGGCTAATTCATCACGCACTACCTGAGAGTCGGTTTCATGATAGCGACGCTCCATATTGGCAATGATCCCTTCAAAACTATGACGTTTTTTACGCTTTTTACCACTGCCAGTGACAAATGTGAAGTTTATTGCTTTGCGGCCACTACCATACAAGATGATATGCCGGATTTCCTCGCTCAGTTCTCTGAAGGGGGTTTCGGCATCAAAATCATAATGCTCCGCTAGTGAGCAGATGATCTGATAATAATAAGCATTACGCCTATCCCAGCCACGCACCGCACCCGCAGCCAGGCTAAGTTCATCATTATGTACGACCAGTTCGGGGTCAAAATTCTGTTTTACACCTAAGCCATCACAGCCTGGGCAAGCCCCTTTAGGGTTATTAAAAGAAAAAATGCGTGGTTCTAGTTCAGTAATACTATAGCCACATTGAGAGCAGGCATATTTTTCTGAAAAGATGAGTTGTTTGCTATCATTATCCATGCAAACCGCAGTAGCAACACCGTCAGCTATTCTTAATGCGGTTTCAAAGGACTCAGCCAGGCGCAGTTTGATATCCTCACGAATCTTAAAGCGGTCAATGATAACATCTATATTATGCTTTTTTTTGCCATCAATTTTCGGAGCTTCATCTAGCTCGTAGACTATGCCATCTATGCGTGCACGAATAAAACCCTGGGCCTGTAAATCTTCCAGTAACTGAATATGTTCGCCTTTGCGCTGATTGACTACCGGGGCTAATAGCATCCAGCGTTCACCTGCTGTCTGCTGCAGCACATGATCTACCATCTGGCTAATCGTTTGCGCCTCCAGAGATAAGCCATGTTCAGGACAGCAAGGGGTCCCTGCACGGGCATATAAAAGCCTTAAATAATCATAAATTTCGGTGATAGTACCGACAGTAGAACGAGGGTTGTGTGAGGTAGATTTCTGCTCAATAGAAATGGCAGGCGATAAGCCTTCGATATGATCGACATCCGGCTTTTCCATCATCGATAGAAATTGACGTGCGTAGGCAGACAGGGACTCTACATAGCGGCGTTGTCCTTCAGCATAAATGGTATCAAACGCAAGTGAGGATTTACCGGAGCCGGATAAACCGGTAATAACAATTAATGCATCTCTCGGTAAATCAAGATCAATATTTTTTAGATTATGCGTTCGTGCACCGCGTATGCTAATTTTATTCATTATAAATTAGCTGAGTCTCGTCGCGAGCTCTTTTAAGTAGTCCTTAAAATCATTTTTTAACTCTTTATGCAATAAGCCATGCTCTACAGTGGCAATTAAGAAGCCCAGCTTGGAACCACAATCGTAGCGCGTACCTTCAAATTCATAGGCGAGGACCTGTTCATCATTCAGTAAGTCGGAAATTGCATCGGTTAGCTGAATTTCCCCCCCGGCACCTTTACCGGTTTTTTCGATTTTATCAAAAATGGCCGGGGTTAATATATAACGACCAATAACAGCCTGGTTACTTGGCGCAACTTCGGGTTTTGGTTTTTCAACGATGGACTCAACTTTATTGAGAGAGGGACCTACTGGCGTTGCCTGCACAATGCCGTATTTGTCAGTTTCACTCGGATCAACCCGTTCAACACCTAAAATTGAACAAGAGTGCTGTGCAAATTGCTGCACCATTTGAGTCATGCAGCCTCGCTCGGCATCTTCTACTAAATCATCGGCCAGAATAACGGCAAAAGGCTCATCGCCTACGATGGGTTTGGCGCAGTGTACTGCATGACCAAGACCTAAAGCTTCGGATTGACGTATAAAAACACAGGAAACATGCGCAGGAATAATATTTTTCACTACTTGCAGAACTCTGAGTTTGTCTTTAGCGATTAATTCGGCTTCTAATTCATAAGCTTTATCAAAATGGTCAGGTATAGAACGCTTATTACGACCCGTGATAAAAATCATGGTATCCATACCTGCTGCAACAGCTTCTTCTACGGCATATTGAATAAGTGGTTTATCTACTATGGGCAGCATTTCTTTAGGGCTTGCCTTGGTTGCAGGCAAAAAGCGTGTACCTAATCCGGCAACAGGAAAGACTGCTTTAGTAATTTTTTGGGTCATTAATAATGTTCCTTAATTGGTTGGTGTTATTGCACTGACCTATACAGCATGATGTGAAATGGAAGTCACCATCATTTTTAGGTGCTACTCCGTCAAGCCGGATAAGCACTTTGTCTGGAACCTAAGTTTCTAAAAGGAACTCGGGAATGATGGGCTTACGTTGTCCGTTTTCTTTCTTGTACTAGTGCATTAAATGGGGGCATTTAATACACTAGTTACCTGTTAACTTTATTGAATAATATTCTGTTCTTTTAGTGCTAAATAAATCTGTTCCAGAGAGTCATTATCGGTATCAAAGCTAACTTCAGAAGTGTTATTTTCAGTGCACAGGCAGATTAACCCTGCATGTTTCACCACGCTAATCGCTTCATCAATATTGCTCAAATTTGCTGTTAATACAGTGGCTGCATGGCCGCTATCAAATAATTTTCTTTCTAATTGATATGCCATTTGTTCAGCATGCGTACCTATCAGGTCGATAGCAACTGCTTTTTGCCCAAATCTTGCAGCACGCTCTTCTGTGCTGACATCATTTAATTCCGAATCAGAACTATGCCCAGAAATCATGCCTGCACCGACAGTCACGTTAGTGAGGCGGTCAATAATAATAAATGATCCCGTACCTTTGCTGCGCGTATAGGCATCAAAAACAACAGGCGCATTAATTGAAACAGTACATAGGCCTATTTCATTAAGTTGTAACTGTTTTGCATCGTGATGCTCAAGGGTATTGACATCAATACGATGCTGAATATTGGCAATTGATCCAGAAACACTGCGCGTTGCTAGTTTTATAGTATATTGTTTACCTGGCACTAAGGCATTTTCAGTCATCCAGACGATATTGGCATCAAATTTATCGGCAACACTGGGCAGGTTATCACTGCAAACAATGGTATCGCCACGACTAATATCAATTTCATCCGTCAGCGTCAATGTGACAGCCATCGGCGGGAAGGCTTCTTCAAGCTCACCATCATAAGTGACAATAGACTTGATGCTACTGGTTTTACCGGAAGGCAAGGCGGTGATTGCATCGCCTTTATGGAAAACACCTGAGGCAATCGTGCCGCAAAAACCACGGAAGTCTAGATTCGGGCG
Source organism: Methyloprofundus sp. (assembly GCA_013138555.1). GTDB lineage: Bacteria > Pseudomonadota > Gammaproteobacteria > Methylococcales > Methylomonadaceae > Methyloprofundus. The sequence goes on from WTCN01000305.1 coordinate 9,483, forward strand.
GTTAACATATTGCACTGGGAAACGCGCATCCTGAAAATTATCATCGCCAGAAATTTCTACTGTTTCCAGCGTTTCCATCATGGATTGCCCCGAATACCAGGGCATATTGGCACTTTTGTTAACAACATTATCACCATCCAGAGCGGATAGTGGAATAACGTGTATATCATTAAGGCCATCAAGATCTTTGATAAAGTCTAAATAATCTGCCTTAATTGCCTCGTAGCCAGTTTCACTATAATCAATTAAATCCATTTTATTGATAGCAACAATAATATGTTTAATGCCGAGTAAAGAGGCAATAAAACTATGTCGTTTGGTTTGTGTTTGTACGCCATAACGCGCATCAATCAAGATAACGGCGAGATCACAGGTCGATGCACCTGTTGCCATATTACGTGTATATTGCTCGTGTCCTGGGGTGTCGGCAATAATGAATTTACGGTTTTTTGTCGAGAAATACCGATAAGCAACATCAATGGTAATACCTTGTTCACGTTCTGCCTGTAAGCCATCAACTAAGAGTGCCAAGTCAATTTTGCCGGCACCTGTGGTGCCGGATTTAACACTATCAGATTGCACGGCAGCAAGCTGATCTTCATAGATCATTTTTGAATCGTATAACAAGCGTCCTATAAGCGTGCTTTTTCCATCATCAACATTACCACAAGTTAAAAAGCGTAGTAATTCCTTGCGTTCGTGTTGCGCCAGATAAGCGTCTATATCGGTACTAATAAGATCTGATTGGTGAGACATTGTGTTTTCCTGAAAAAAAGATAAAAGCGAAGCCAGATATTTTGCAAGTAGCGTGGGCTTTAGCCCACGACACTTATTATTTTAGTATCTGAAAAATTTCAAAAGAGGTGCTAAAAATAGCCCTCACGCTTTTTCTGTTCCATAGAGCCTGATTGGTCATGATCAATTAAACGGCCCTGACGCTCAGAGGTCGTGGTTAATAACATTTCCTGGATAATTTCAGGAAGTGTGGTTGCTGATGACTCAACTGCGCCCGTGAGTGGGTAACAGCCCAAAGTACGAAAACGCACCATTTTCATTTCTATTTTTTCATCCGGACCGATCGGCATACGCTCATCATCGACCATGATTAACATGCCATCTTTATTAACAACAGGGCGTTCTTTAGCAAAATAAAGAGGCACAATCGGGATGTTTTCTAAATGGATATATTGCCAGACATCCAGTTCTGTCCAGTTTGAGATAGGGAAAACACGAATACTTTCACCTTGATCAATTTTGCCGTTATAAATATTCCACAGTTCAGGACGTTGGTTTTTAGGATCCCAGCCATGATTTTTATCGCGGAATGAATAAACACGTTCTTTGGCACGTGATTTCTCTTCATCACGACGTGCTCCGCCAAAAGCTGCATCGAATTTATATTTATTCAGAGCTTGTTTTAAGCCCTCGGTTTTCATTACGTCAGTATGTTTTTTACTGCCGTGAGTAAAAGGTCCGATACCTTGATCAATACCATCCTGATTTGAATGAACTATTAAATCCCAGCCGAGTTCTTTGATATATTTATCACGAAACTCAATCATTTCCTTAAATTTCCATGTGGTATCAACATGCATCAGTGGAAAAGGGGGTTTCCCCGGGTAAAAGGCTTTGCGTGTCAAGTGCAACATTACGGCTGAATCCTTACCGACAGAGTAGAGCATCACAGGACGGTCAAATTCTGCAGCTACTTCACGAATAATATGGATACTTTCAGCTTCCAGTTCTTTTAAATGGGTAAGTTTATGATTAGTCATCAATAGTGGTCAAAGTTATTTATGAGAGGTCAATCAAGCGAGAGAGATGGAAAACCGCGCTTGCTATAATATATTTTTACCATTTTAATTTGATTAGGCTTTTAATGCTAGAAGCATTAGTAAAATAATTAAAGCTCATGTCTTTATTTAGTGCATAATTCTTGCTTTACTTGGTGTTTATAAGCTTATGCGGGTAATTAAAGTTGGGGAATGGCAAAAAGACAATGTACGCCAGCACCTCTGCATGTTCTGCTAGGTTTGGCTTACACTGTCTGTTTTTTTTGTACTATACTAGGTAAGGAGGCTGTTTTTAATAGACATCGCGCACATAACGTTTATCTTTTTTCATTTGATTGACGTATTCTGCCGCCTGTTCTTCCGATAAGTTACCCTGAGTGGCAATCACATCATGCAAGGCTTTATCGACATCCTTGGCCATACGGTAGGCATCGCCACAAACAAAGAAATAACCGCCTTGTTCTAGTAGGGAAAATAATTCAGCCCCTTTTTCACGCATACGGTCCTGAACGTAGATTTTTTCTTCCTGATCGCGAGAGAAGGCAAGGTCCAGCTTAGCTAGTACACTGCTTTTTTGCATCGTTTCAATTTCATCCCGGTAGATAAAATCAGTCGAGGCATTGCGGTCGCCGAAGAATAACCAGTTGACACCTTTTGCCTGTCTAAATTCACGTTCCTGCAAAAATGCGCGGAAAGGGGCGATACCGGTGCCTGGGCCTACCATAATCATCGGTAGCTCATCATTTTCAGGTACACGGAAAACTTTGTTTGGACTGAAAAAACAGCGTATCGGGGTGTTTTCATCGGCTAAATCGGCAAGATAGGTTGAGCAAACACCTTTATGATCACGATTATGGCTATTGTAACGTACACTACTGATGGTTAGGTGTACGGTTTCAGGATTGGCTTTGCCACTGGAAGAGATAGAGTAAGCCCTATGTTGCAGTGGTTTCAGCAAGGCAATAAATTCAGCCGCTGAGAATTGCATTGCCGGGAATTGCAGTAATAAATCTAAAGTATCACGCCCCCATAAATAACCTGCCAGTTTTTCTTTGTCGTCTGAAGAGATTAAAGTATTCAGCTCTTGATCGCCTGAGCGTCTGGCAATCTCATTTAATAATTCTTTACTTGGTAATTTGATTTCAAAATGCTCACCTAGTGCCTGGCTTAACGGCATTAGTTCACCGCTAACGGGCTCATCTTCATCACCAGTACAGCCTATTGCTTTAACGATATCAGCGACTAATTCAGGGCAGTTAACAGGCACAACATTCAGAGCATCACCGGCTTCATAGCTGAGCTCAGAGCCTGCTATGGAAATTTCATAATGACGGATTTCTTTGGATGAGTCAGGGCTGGTTAATAAGCGATTAGCGACTAATGTTCCCGGGAACGGGTTCTTACGACCATATTTTGCTGCACTGCTAGTCTCGCTGCTATCAACGGTTATTGCCGTTGCACCATCGGCCATCAGTGGAATAATATTACTAATCCAGCTCTCAGCCGCATCGTCAAAGTCAACATCACAATCAACACGCTCATACAGACGTTTGGCACCGAGTTTTTCCAGGCGTTGATCCCAGTCTATGCCTGCCTGGCAGAATAAATCATAACTGGTGTCACCTAAAGCAAGCACTGAATACTGCATTTGTGCCAGGTCTATGTTGTCGTCTGCGCTAATCGCTTCCCATAGAATTTGCGCATTATCAGGCATTTCGCCTTCGCCGTAGGTACTGGTGATAATCAATAAGTATTCAAGACTGATAAAGCTATCAGCCTCAATTTCATCCATGCTCAAAATGCTAGGGTTTAGGCCATGTGCTTTCGCAACCTGAGCGGCATCGTGAGCAACTGCTTCAGAATTGCCGGTCTGTGAGCCGTATAGAATGGTAATGACACGAGCGTTAGCAGCATCGGCAGAACCAGCACTTTGTAAAATATGGGAGTGCATGCCTGCAAAAAAACCACCTAGCCAGGCTTGTTGTGCCTCATTGAAAGGTATGTTTTGAGAATTGTTTGTTTTCATGGGGCTATTCTTAAAAAAGGGTCTCTATAGAAATAAGTGAGTCTGTAAAGCGCTGGGTTAGCTTATCTAGCAAGCTAACCCAGCTACAATATAACTCTTTGTGGCTGTGTTTTTTACGCAGCTTCTTTAGTTTTTATCATATCCTGAATAACTGCCTGACTGTTTAATGCCGCTAAATATTCATCGACAGCTGGAATATCAGCAAGTGCCTGTGCATTGATTTCAGTCTGCTCAATAATCCAGTTGGTAGAGCCAATAGAGTAAATATTTTGCACGTCGCGCATCATCAAAGCCTGCTTATAGTCATTTAAACGCTTATTGGCTAATAGAGCTGCCAGTTGTGCATCATCATAATTTGCATAAGCTTCCCGTGTTTCTTTGACTAAAACATCTTGCAGTTTTCTGGCTTTCGTGGTGATTAAGCGCTGAGCAACGACTTCTGTCTGCTGTGGGCTTTGTACTTGTGATGCTGCAATTTGCGTTGCTTTATTGAGTATGGCAAAGCTATTAATCATTTTAAAGCCAAGCGGAGTATCGGTTTCGCCATAATCAGGTGTTTGCCCCTCAAATAATACTGTACTATTGATATAGGCCTGTTGTACCTGAATAATTTGCTGTTGTGCCTGATCAACTGCTAGTTCTTCAATGATCGCTTTACGGTCGACTGTTTTAGCAATAAATTCTGCCGTCTGGGTTTTGTATAGCCACAGAGGAATGGCAAATTTGAAATGCTGGCGCTCATCATCCCAGTTATTCAGTAGCTTTTGTGCAACACTTGATTCGGCATAGTCGGCATGTTGCTCTAGCATCGCTAAAATATATTGCTCATGTGCCCGTGCTGTCTCACTGTCTTCTGTCAAACTTCTGATTTCGACAGAAGAGGCATCATATAAGTGCTGTAATTTATCTTCAGGGTCATACTGATAGGCATTACCGCCTGACATTCCATTACAGAAACCTTTACCAAAGGTTCCTATATTGAGAACAGCACCGTTCGTCATATATTCACAGGCAAAATCCCCCACACCTTCAACAACCGCCATGGCACCTGAGTTACGTACCGCAAACCGGTCGCCCGCTTCACCATTAATAAAGGTTTTTCCACCTGTAGCGCCAAAGAGAGAAAAATTACCCACTAAAACATTTTCACCTGACACTTTATGGCCACCGCCAGGTGATTTAATGATAATTGTTCCGCCACAAGCTGTTTTGCCTACACCATCGTTACAGGTTCCGGTATGCTCCATGCGCATACCGTCATTATTGAAGGCAGCATAACTTTGTCCTGCCGAACCATGGGTGCGAACTATTAGCGAGTCTGGTGCTAAATAACGACGTTTATGCTGGTTGGTATATATTTTAGAATGATCCGCAATTTGCTCCGCATTCAACTCATAAGACAGGAGTCGTTCTATATCAATCGCTGATTGACCACCCACTGTTTTATGGCGGTTGTTTAGTTTGAACTCAGTGCCTTCAACAATGACTTGTTGCTGTCCTGCATTAATAAAGCCTGTTTTGAACTGCTCAATGATTTTATCGTCAATAGAAAAATCAGCTTCCAGATAAACCGGGTTATCAATATGAACAACATCAACGTAATTTAACAGCTTAGCAAAATCCATTTGACCGACCATAAGCTCATGATCCATCAAATGTAATAGGTCAGTCTGACCGCGTATCTCTGCCAGGCTTTGGTAACCGAGTGAAGCAAGAATTTCACGTACTTCATGCGCCAGGTTCATAAAATACTGAGCTAAAACGCGTGGGTCGCCATTGAATTCCTCATGAAGCGTCGTTAAACCAGCCGGGCAACGTACATTACAGTTTTTTGCCATGACACAACGTAACATCATTAATGCAGTGGTGCCAAACTCAAAAGAATCCCCCCCGAGTATGGCTGATTTAACCACATCAGAGCCATTTTGATGCGCAGCACTACAGCGTAGTACGACTTTATCACGCAAACCATTGACAGAAAGAGCCTGATGTACTTCGGAAATACCAATTTCAGGTGAGCGCCCAGTGTTTTTTAAACTCGTTACCGC
>WTCN01000068.1 GCA_013138555.1 Methyloprofundus sp.
AGCGATGTAATATTATTTACCCCATTAATAATGAGAAGTTACACGCGACGTTATTAACCTATTGATTTATTAATAACTGAGGTCAGAGTAAAATTAAATCATTCCAGGATAATTGTTACACCAAAAATGAAATCGCTTTATAAATGCTGGATTACGATAACCCAACACTACCCCATAACGGAATAATTTTATAAAACAGTTCTTTTAAAACTCCTCAAGCCCTTGAACATGATCTAAATCAAAAGGGTCCCGTAAAGGCTTGCTAATATAATACCCCTGCGCATAGTCAACGCCTAGTTGCTCCAGCAAATTCAAAATTTCTTTATTTTCGACAAATTCAGCGATAATTTTTTTACCAAAAGCCTGGGAAAGCTCAGTCAACACTTTAACAAAAATTCTGTCTTCTTCATTAACGTCCATCTGTTTAACAAAAGCCCCATCAATTTTCACATAATCCACGGGCAGAGAGCGCAAATAATAAAATGAGGAAAAACCCACACCAAAATCATCTAAGGCAAAATGACAACCTAATTCATTCAACTTAGTAATCAATAATTTAGCCGATAAAAAATTAGATACAGCTGATGTTTCCGTAATTTCAAAAATAATTAATTCTGGGCTGACTCCCGGTTGAGTCAATAACTCTTCGATATAGGGTAAAATCTGCATATTATTCATTGAGTACCCAGATAAATTAATCGCTAAGCGAATATCACAGCCTAGCTTTTGAAAGGCTAAATGCTGATTAATTGCCATCTTTAAAACGAGTCGATCAAGTTGGTCAATAATGCCTGTTTCTTCTGCATGACTGATAAAGTCCCCGGGCATTAAAATGTTTCCATCTCCTTGCTCTAAGCGCAGCAAACACTCATAATGACTGATTTTCTTAGCTTTAATATCCAGAATAGGCTGGTAGAACAAAATAAACTCATTCTCTTCAATCGCCTGTTCAATAATATGCTTCCATCTTAACTGCTCAGTGAGTACTGCTTGATATTCAAATGTAGGTGAATAAATATGGTAACGTGAACGCCCGGATTTTTTTGCATGATACATCGCTAAATCTGCATTGGCCAGTAACTCCTGCTGCGACTTACCATGTTCCGGATAAATGGCGACTCCTATACTACAACTGATAGGATATGACTGCTCATTTACTCTATAATCAAACACCTTTAGAGCATGCAACAATTTATTTGCCAATTGTTCGACCCCTTCCAAACTAGCGGCAGGAATAACTAACGCAAATTCATCACCCCCAATACGGCTCAGCAGATCTGTTTCACGTGTCGCATTCTTCAAGATACTCGTAATTGACTGCAATAATTCATCACCTGCCTGATGTCCATGTGTATCATTAATCACTTTAAATTGATCTAAATCCAAATAAAATAAAGCAATTTTCTCACCATACCGTTGTGCAATGGCTAACATACCATCTAATTCTTTCTGAAAATGACGACGGTTATTTAACCCGGTTAATTGATCCTGAGTTGCCATTTTCACTAATTTTTCATCAGCTTTATGCTTCTCTGTTACATCAACACCTAAACTCAAAATAACGGCTTCTTGATCAGAGTTAGTTTTACGAAAGGTAGTATGAATCCAGTCTATATAAATAGTGTCATCTGATTTTACAGCCAAACGCCCACTAAAACTGACTTCCCGCTGTTTGTTTTGAGTTCTTAAGCGTTCCAGCTTCTCTCTATGCTCCAATTCATGTTCAGGAATCAATGCAGAAAACTTCTTTCCTATCACCTCATCAGCAAGTAAATGCAACTCACTTAAACCTTCCTGATTTATTGATAGCACTTCTCCTTGCGCATTCTGGGTAATAATAATGATAGGGGCAGTATCAATTAATTGCGTACTAAAGTCTCTCTCTTTTTGTAATTCTGAAGTTTGCTTAAGTAACAGATTCGTATTTTTCTGGGCTTCATCCTGTAAATCTTCTAACTGAGTAACGACCTGGATAGCCGTATGTGATAATTGTTCTAGTTCATCAATAAAAAACAGCTTACGAGGACTATTTATTTTTTTTCTGAATAATTGATACCGATACTGAACCAATAGTGGCAGTGCCCTTGATAACTCCGTGACCCTTGCTAAAGTAAAGTGAATATTTATAATTAAGACAAAAATAGCACTTAAAAGTCCAACTAAGCCTATAATAGCCAGCGAAGAAAACTTTTTCTGTAAACGCTTATATTCTTCCGTTACATTATTAATAATAACGTAATAAGGTGCCTGCTGTTGCTCGCTAACTGAAAAAGCGCGTATTTCATAATGCTCATTATCTTTCTTGAAATTTAATGCCTGCTGAATCAGTGGTTTTAATTCATAAGCCGAGCGCACTTCTTTCCATAAGGCATTATTTCTAAGGGAATGGGTAACTGCTGAAAACTCCCTTTCATCTTCAGTATTAATCACGCCTAAATCACTATGCATAGCATTCTGGTAATTTAACAGTGTATCAGATAAAGATAAAGAAATGCTTAACGCCCCGACCATCTCCGAGTCAGATAAAATAGGCGTAACAAGCTGCTGAAAGCACTCTTGCAGACATACCACTTGATACTCAGGCTGTTCTTGAGACAATACACGTGGAACTAGCTCAGAATTTTCTAGAATTTCCGGCCCCCATCTCTTAATAGCAATACCTTGCTGGTTATAGAGAACGGCATTTTCTAAACCCCAGATCATTTGCCAGTGCAACCAGTGTTCATCAAATAACTGCACAATCAGCAGCATTTTCTGCTCAGTTATTTCTTTCTCACTGCTCATTAATGTTAAAAAGTGTTTTACAGTTGAATGTTTCAATTGAGACCTTTCATGCATCATTACAACCGACTCAACAAAACGTTCTAAAACAAAAAAAGACTCTTCTGTTAAAGCTTGCGCAATATTGATTTGATTTTCCTGAGCCACTGTGCGACTTCGCTCAAAATTTTGCATCGCTTCACGGTAAGAAAAATAGGAAAAAAGACCATAAAGTGAAATTAAAATCACCCCGAAACCTAGTGCAAATTTCCATTTTAAACTTAAAAAACGTTTAGATTTATGCATTATTTAAAACCTGAATGCAACTTGTAGGGCATAGCTATTCCAGTCTAACGCTAGGTCAGTAAAGTCAGAGTTATCTAACAAACTAATGGTTGATGAGCCATGCACACGTTGATATTCAGTACACTCCATCCAGGATGGCGTAATATCCCAACGTAAACCAGCAACAATATCCTGAGTGAACATAAAATGAGCAGGTAATCCTGTGATGTTATTATAAATTGCCCCCGGTCTATCGTTAATACGCTTGACTAATGAGTCATACCGAATTATCCAAAATTCGATAACCAGCTTGTATTTACCTATATTCACAATTTTTTAGGGGGGAAGCACCAGGTCTCATTATGTGCAATGCCTGAAAAATGATTCTATTGTATATTATACTCTCCTACTAGACTAAATTTTTCACTATCATATTGCGCTGGAAGTACTTAAGGGATCAATATTACTCATCAACACTGTATAATCACCTGGCACATAAATTAAGTTCACACCCGCATCACTAAATAGAAAGTGTATGTTTTTTCTAAGTCTAAATAAAGCAGATAATCATTCCAGCTTAATAAACTATTCTGGCTCTCCCTAAACCTGAATTAGCAAGTAAACAAAACCCCCAATATAATCGCTGTATCGCTATTTCAAACCAATGAACTATGTATATCAAATTTAATGTGCAGTAGCACTACCCTGTCAGTATATTTTTTTGATAACATAAGCCTTACCGCCTAAGATACCCAAATGTACCATAAACCGGATTTTTTATGAGTGACTTGCTTAAATTTTTTCAAGATACCTCGGCTCTATATGGAAGTAATGCACCTTATATAGAAGATTTGTACGAACAGTTTCTGGAAGACCCTGATTCCATTGAACACACCTGGCGTGAAAAATTTTTACAACTGCCACAAACTGATAAACGTGATATTGCACACAGTGCCGTCATAGATCGTTTTGCTCTGCTTGCTGCGTCTAATTCTTCTCGTATTGCTGAACTGCAAGGATTTACCGAAGAAAGTGTCAAAAAACAATCCGCAGTTGCACGCCTGATTAATCATTACCGTGCCCATGGGCACGAAATGGC
>WTCN01000020.1 GCA_013138555.1 Methyloprofundus sp.
CACTGCCGTACAGGCAGCTTAGAAAACCACCGGCCCCAACAAGATCAGCAGATAAAAGTTCACTGCCGTACAGGCAGCTTAGAAAAATAATCTTGTCACTGACTCAGAGCTTTTAAAGTTCACTGCCGTACAGGCAGCTTAGAAAATTACAATGAGTCAACTTTTAAGAAAAGCTTAGTTCACTGCCGTACAGGCAGCTTAGAAAATCCAAAGGTTGTTTTCTTTCATCAAGGTTCAAAAACACTGATATTAACAGACCTTATTGAGAATTTTAAACCTGAGTTATTCAGCTGGTGGCAAAGAATCTTAGCCAAATATTGGCATCTTTCATATGACCATAAAAGTAGTTTACACTTCGATAATCTATATGAATCAAGAATATAAACGTAGCCCGTATGAAGCTTGCGTAATACGGGACATTCGAGACGCTAGTTTTCCCGTATTACGCAAGCTTCATACGGGCTACGCTTGTTAAATAAAAAAAGTGTCAACCGAGAAATGAAGGATGCCTAAATATTCTGGTATTCTATCGCCTAATGGCAAAACCCCTATTGACTGGAGGCTTAGCTTTATTTTAGGGAAGAAAGAGGCCAGAAAATCGTTAACCATATTGATGGAATGGGAACCCGATAACATCGTTGTTTCACATGGAGAATGTATATATGGAAATGGGCTTGATTTTTTAAAAAAGTCATTTTCATGGGTTTAATTCCAAAGCATAATCGGGATAGGGAGTTACTTCCTAGACTGGCAATATTGGTTAAGCCGAAAAAGTCATAAAAATGCTATACCCTGGGAATAGTTCAAACAACTGAGCTGTCAATACCTCCTATGGGGGGTATTTTTCTTTAGTTTGTCATGGTAGGATTGAAGCATAATATAAAATAATTTCAGCTGGAAAATCGAATTTTCCTGTGGATGTTAAAGCATCTGCTGGCAACATAAGACTATGTACAATAAATTATTATTGATATGTGAGACTATTTTTGCAGACTAATGTTTATGCAGTCAATCGTGGTGATACAAAAGCAGCTCACAAGGTATTAGAAACAAGGATGTATAGTTAGTGTATTTTCAATACAGCTGCTTAGGGTGGAAATCATCCGGATAAAGTATGCGGTAAAAGATCATGAGATCAAAATTGAAAAGAAGCATGACCTGTTGCATAATCAGCTCTATTTTGCTTTTAGCATCGTGGCTAAACTCAAGTTTTACATTCAAAAAAATCATCTATAAAAGCACTGGTGATACTCTGATAGGTTTTACCGAAGAACAGGCAATTCCGTTTATTTTAAAGACTGAAGATATTGATATGGGATGTGTCATGTCGGAAGCCTTTACACTTTTTATTCAAAGTTTTTCTCAGGTCACCAGCCCACCAAATCAGCTTGCCATTATGTTTAATTTATTGGCCGGTAACTGTGCTGAATTTAAAGCCTGGGAAGAAGAGTTACGTTATTTGCGTGCAATGCGTGCTAAAAAAATAGAAGATGCCAAGGATGCGCTTATCAAACAAAAAAGATACCTTCATCTGGCTGCTCGTCGGCAGCTTGCCGGTTATAAAAATCTTAAATTAGCATTTATTGAACCTGGTAGTGATTGTCCTGATTTTAACAGCAAAAATGGAGAGTTTTTCTGGCTAGTTGGGCTTTTGGACGGATTACAAGCCATTTTTAATGATATGTTATCTGGAGGACATCTTGGTGTCCCGCTGGATATTGGATTAAAAGTAGGGCGGGGGGCTAGTTGTTTGGATAATGAAAAATGGTGGGGAATGCCCAGTGCCATTCAGGCAACTATCTGGTCTATTTTTCCGGACATCAAGCCAGAGGGTAAAGATCCATTTATGATGCTGGAACAATCAATGTACATGGGGAAACAACAAGGTATGTGCATCTCTATGGTGTTGGCAGCACAAGTCTATAGTGGCATTGGAGACATAGATAAGGTAAAAGAAATTATCCGTAGCCATGCAATGGTAATAGAGAAAATACCGGTTAACCCGAAATTTAGAATTCTGAATGAAATGACTACACTGCAATTACGTGCAATTTCTGATCGCCTATGGACAACTGCAACGGGAAGTCGTACACCTATAGGGAAACTTGGCTCTTTTTGGGATGATCCAGAAGAAGCTGTAGATACAATTGAAATAGTTGATTTAATTTAATGATTCTTATATTTGGAGAGTGATGTATAAGCTAGAGTTATTTAGGCGGGTCTATTTCCCGTTTTTCCATCCTACAGTTGCTCAGATTATTTATATGGTTTTCAATGTTCGATGATTTTTTTGTTTTATAACAAAATACAGGAGACTGTTTATGAAAATCTTTAATTTTTTATTCAGATTAATATTAATCACTGCCTTGATAACGGCCAGCAATAATATTCAGGCAGAAGCTAGAAAGGTCTGTGTTTTTGACCTACTGGGTGCTAATGGGCCTGTCTTTTCCCAGATGAAGGATTATCAAATGGCGGCACTCGAATGGGGTGTAGAACTGATACTTAAACCATACACTAGCGAGCGCGTAGCTGCAGAAGATTTTAAATCTGGGGTATGTGATGCTGTGAGTATGACTGGAATTCAAAGTCGTCAGTTTAATTCGTTTACCGGTAGTCTGGATGCTATCGGTGCAATGCCTACTTATGCGGATTTAAAATCTGTTATTGCTACGATAAGTTCAAAAAAAGCGGCAAAATTAATGCTAAATGAACCTTATGAAGTTGCCGGGATTTTCCCCGCAGGTGCGGCTTATATGTTTGTCAATGATCGTACCATTGATACCGTGGGGGAGTTAGCTGGTAAACGTATTGCTATTATGGATTCAGATCCGGCGCAGACAGAAATGGTAACTTTCATTGGAGCCTCTCCGGTAGGTACATCCCTGACTAGCATGTACAGCAGATTTAATAACGGATCAGTTGATGTGACTTATGGGCCTGCAGTCGTCTATGAAGTTATGGAGCTTTATAAAGGCCTTGAACCAAATGGGGGATTATTCGTTTCTCGTTTGCTCAGTTGACCATGCAAATCCTAATTAGAAAAGCAAAATTTCCGGTAGGGTTTGGGCAAAAATCTCGTGAGTTTTCTTTAAGCCGATTTGATGAAGGTGTTGAGATAGCTAAGAGATATGAGAGTAAAATTCCAAAAAAATGGTGGGTTTCTATTGCGGAAAAGGATATGCTCAGCTACAACGAAGTATTTAGGCAATCCCGGATAAAGTTAAGGGATAAAGGTATTTATAACGCTAAAATGCTGACTGTAATGCGGCGCTTGCGTTGTAAAAAAAATCCTCAGCAAGCTGAATGTACTGCTGTTGATAAAGAATAGCTTAAATGAAATAGGCTATGCCCATAATATTGGGAGATAAATCTGTTTGCCTGAAAGGCAAAATCTCCCAGCATTACGCATGAAAAATGCAAGGAGTGAAACTTGTTAAGAGGATGAGTCAACTCTGAGTATATGTTATGATCTTCCTCTTGGGGAGAGAGTTTTTACGCTAAATTTTGTTACCAGGCTTCTCCTGCGGGGACAATGTTACTCTTACTTGGTTCTCCTCATTATCCAAAATATCTTTAGATTTTTCGTCAGTTTGACGTAGGTATTGAATAAAAAAACAGGAAAAATAAAAATAAAAATGAAAAAAAATATAGTGCTACTCTCTCTTTCTTTAGCTCTTCTTGGTCATACATATAGTGTTCATGCAGATACGGTTTGCTATGATGTTGAGGGTGGTGAAGCAAGTACAAATAACATTTCTGCTTATCAACAATCTGGAAAAATTGAGCTTTCCTTAACAAACCAGGAAACAGGAGAGCTCGTTAGCCTGGAAGGTGATCTTAACGGAATGATTATAGGTGCGGATGCAGAAGGAACCCTTTATCTTACTCATACAGCTACATCTAATGATGGAAGTGTACCGTTTACTTTTATTACTTTAAATGACCGTGCTGTTTTTACAGGAGCACCAGACGGCTGTTTTCTTCCTGTCCATGAAACAATAACTAATATTATTGCTGGAACAGGAATTACAGTAGATGTAGTTTCTGTTAATTTAGATGTTTATGGGAGTATTAATTTTATTAACGAAGGCGAATGCCTTGGTGTTCCTAACACCTTTGAAAACATTAGTGGTGAAATGTGTTTTAACCAGTAATGAACTGAACTTAAAACTCAGTTGACACAATCACGATAGAAATCAATGTGTACATGACTATTGGTTTCTATCACTTAAGATTTCAGGTCACTGTTGAAATCTGTAAATTTAACTTTCCCCTTTAGACCGAGGTTGCGGAAATATAAAAATTACCGATGCATATAACATCGAAGCCAGCATAATAACGATAGAAAATCCAAACTGCATCGCCAGTAAAACTGCCAGCACAGAACTTATTACCGATGCACAGCCATTGATAGCCCATGCCCATGGAATAAGATAGTCGGCATGCCTGGCCAGACTATTTAAAGCCAGCGGCATAGGCATTCCCATAAAAAAAGACAGTGGTGCAATCAGGCAAATAGACACAAAAAATCGGATAGGCATTGATAAAGCACTACCCCAGACAAAAACCTCCGGCAATATGAATAAATACCCAAGGCTAAGCCCAGCTATACAAGTAATAACTAAGTTCACATATAAATGCAGTCCAACCCGCTTATTCAAGTAGTTTGCACAGCCACTGCCGAAACCGGCAAAAACCAGAAAAGCAGTTAAAATAGCAGTCGCTGCATAAACTGGATGGTGTAGAAACAAGATAAATTTTTGCATGAAAGCGATTTCAATCATTAGAAAGCCGAGGCCGATAGCAAAAAAATAACCGAATACGTGCCAACGCTTGATGGGAGCATGAATATTTTTCTTGATGCCTTTTAACCACCACAATGGCAATAAAATTAATAGGCTACTAGTCAAAACAGCAATGCAAAGGGTTGCAAATACAATCAGGTATCCCGTTTCAATCAGGCTTGCTCCGCCTTTGTGTGACAAGCTAAGTATTTCTGCTAGCGATGACCAGCGAAAAAAATGCTGAAAATACGGCTTGTCATCGGTCGCTGGCTGTAGATTAAACTTGTATCGCTGTATAAACTGCTGCCTGTCTTTACTCAGTAAAGCCTGGGTAGACTGATAAAAAAGCGGGGTATCTAACACATTATATAGATTAACCTGTTCAGGCCGAATTTCAGGAGTGTAGACCAGGTCAAAGTTACGTTTACTGGTGAAAACTTCTGCCTCAAGCATTTCCTGAGGACTTATCATACCGTTCTTGATAATCAAAGTAGCGGTTTGCCAGCTACGAATCAGCATCAATTGATGACCGGCTTCGGCGACACCTGAATTATGCAATACCGTTAACGCCGTATTGAAAAGTTTTAGCGTATCGCGAGGCGGCATTTTTAACCATCGGGTAATGCTTACATAGCCTCCCGGCTTTAAACGCGATAAATATAATTGTAAAGCCTCAACTGTATATAAATAACTTTCATTCAAGGCGTATAAACCTGCAGCCGATGCATTAAATGAGTCAAGCAGGGTTAACTGAATCAGATCATATTTTTGACTATGTGTATTGAGAAAATCACGGCCATCGGCAATATATACCGAAACATCAGACTGCTGATAGACATCGCTAACAAAATCACGGTAGTGCAAGCCGGTCTGTTCAACAAGCAGTTTATTTAACTCCACAGCATCGATTTGTATGGCATGATTAATTTGCGCCTGTAATACATCGGTACCACTACCAGAACCAATAATCAGAACCCTATTGGCAACTTGCAAATGGTAAGCCAGAGCCGAAGTTGTCTGGTTTAGATAATCTAACTGTTGTAGATCGTCGGTTTTACGAGTTATCACGCTCATATTATCGGCATCGATAAAAACGCCTAATTGAGGTAAAGGTTCGCTACCGCTACTAAGACTCATGCCGGGCACATGCCGTAAAGGAATATGATCACTGGCTAACACACTGATCATACCTAAAGGGCTGGATTTTTCTGCTATTACGTGGGTACCATTTACCAACAACATCTTCGGTAAACTTTTATAGGGTGATATTTGCAATTGCAGTTGCCATCCAGTCCAGCATAGAAAAACCAGCATAAAAACCAGGATAGCAACAAAGTATGCTCTGACTGCTTGTAATTCCACAGCGGCCATAGTAGCAGCAACTAACCCACTCAGGCCAATATAAAATAATGCCGACTGTGGAAACACAATAGTCATTAACAGCACAAATGCCAGACAACCAACGCCGGCACCTAATAAGTCAGCAGCATATAATCGAGATAACTGTTGCTTAAAATTTAAAAAGGCCAGACAGATAGCCGCGCCAACAAAAAAGAACGGTAAACTCAGCAACAGAAAAATAAATAGCAGGTAAATCCCCTGCCGCCAGTCCCAAAGTATTTCTTCTGCATTGAAGGGGATACTTTGTACCCATTGAAAACTGATAATGGTAAACAGACTGAAAAGCAGAATACAGGCAATGTAAACCTGTCGAAAGTGTTTAATCAACTTGACTTGCAATACCGTCACTACACTGCCACTAAAGCCGTAGCCAAGCAAAGCCAGACCAATTACCATATAGGCAAAATGGTGCCAGTAGATGATCGAAAACAATCGCATCAACAGTAATTCATAAGTCAGTGCTGTTGCAGACAGCATAGCCAGGGAGATAATCGGCAGACGGGTCATCATAGTTCTCTGTGTTAATGCCCCCCTGTCACGGGAACAAAGCTCACCGGCAGAATCTGGCGGGTAATAAGTTTATCCTTATCCTGCTTGGTGATCAATAATAACTGTTGGGTCATAAACATCGTACCGACCGGAATAATCATACGTCCACCGACTTTAAGTTGCTTGCTTAACGATGGTGGTATGTGGCTGCCCGCTGCCGTAACAATGATGGCATCAAATGGCGCATGTTTTTCCCAACCATAATAACCATCGCCAATCTTCACTGTGACATTATCATAACCTAAGCTCGCCAGCCTTTCTTTAGCTGCCAGTCCCAAAGGCTC
>WTCN01000039.1 GCA_013138555.1 Methyloprofundus sp.
GATGTGACTGGAGATATTAAATATTTGATTGATAGAGAATTACGTAAAAAAGGAATTAATAGCGTTACGTCAAATCCAGACCTGGCCGTTGCTTTTTTTATTGGTGTAGATATGGATGCTATAAAACTAAAGGATGATCCGGATACTCAGGGTGATGTCTTGGAAAATGTTCCACAAGGTGCTTTAGTTGTGGCTTTGATTAATGTTAAAACGGGTTATGTTGTCTGGTTAGGGATGGCAAAAGCAGAAATTGCTGAGGGGGCTTCCTCCGAGCTGATCCGTAAACGTCTGGATTATGCTGTGAGTAACATGTTTAAATTGTTGAAATAATATTGACCCGATAAGACTGGGAAATTATAGATAAGCTGGCATTTTTTACGAGGATTAAACTATGTATAAAGATAAACTTATATTAGTGGCTGGGATTATGCTTTTGGCGAGTAGTACTTTTGTCCAGGCAGAACCGTATATTTACCCGGCTCAAGGGCAGAGCGCGCAACAAATGGAACAAGATAAATATCAATGTTATGGCTGGGGAAAACAGCAGACAGGCTATGACCCAATGAATCCACCTATTGCATCTGCTGGGCAAGCTAATACAGCACCTGTTGTCGGAGGTGCTGCAAGGGGAGCTGCGGGTGGTGCAGTCATTGGAGCTATTGCTGGCAATGCAGGTAAAGGTGCAGCAATAGGTGCGGTAACAGGAACGGTCACTCGTGGGGCTAGAAACCGTGGCGCTCAAAATCAACAACAGCAACAGCTTCAGCAGCAGTCTGCCGCAATTGCACAAATGCGTAGTGAGTATGACCGTGCTTATGCTGTCTGTCTTGAGGGCAGAGGGTATAGTGTTAAATAGTGGTTTTGAATAATAATGGCATGACTATTTTTCAAAAGCTGCGTAAAACGCACCCTACATAACTCCGAGTTTTTATATTTCATATTATGATTCAATTTAACCGTCAGATATTTAGCATGATACTTTTACTGTTTTGTTATGCGGGCTTGCTCAATGCACACGCCGTAGTGACTGAGCATACAATAAAAATAGCAGCTATTCGAGCTCACCAGGCCAGGCAGGTCAAACTAAGTTTTAATTCCAGTATTGAATTAGGGCTTTCACAGGTTTTTCTGGTCCGTGAAGGTGATCTCGAAGAAAAGTTACCCGTACGCATGGGGCAGGCTGCCGGGGAAGTGTTTATTGATATGCCTGCGCTAGAAGTCGGTGAGTATGCATTGCATTATAAAATTTTCGCCGCCGATGGTCATATAACGGATGATATTATCCATTTTACTGTTCAGCCATAGAGAAGAATAATGGAAGGTATTGCTGATTTTTTAGACTCCCTGGTAGGGGGTGTTGATCTTATTTGTTATTCTCTGGCGATTGGTGGCTTACTTTGGGGGATATTTGTTATACGCCCCTGGGAAGAGGCCGGTAGTAGTATCCTGGCAGATAAAGCAATTCGTCTAATTTATAAAGGCGCGTTTGCTTTAGCTATCGTGCAATTGCTGAAAATTATTTTAAAAATATGGCTGATGGCGGCTATATTGGACAAGTGGCCTTTTCCAGAGTTTGCCTCGACTACTCAGTTTGTGGGCGGGATTATTCGCATGGCCCTGGCATTGCTGTTAGCGATAATCACTTATAGCTATTTACAACAACATGCTCAGTCGCGTAAACATTGGTTAAATACAGCTAAAGTTGCAGTCTTACTGATTATTTCAGGGGCATGGCTGGTTCACGCAGCCGGCCGTTTTGATAATCGCATTATTTTAATGAGTTTGACAACGGTTCATCAAGTGGCCGCAGCAGCGTGGGTGGGTGGTGTTTTTCAGTTAATTACGCTGTGGCGGTTACGCCAGAAAAAGCAAGTTGCTGATACTTTATGGCCTGAATGCCTGCATCGTTTTTCCAGATTAGGTATGGTAGCCGTGGCGGGTTTATTGCTTTCTGGTACTCCGATGGCATTAGGCTATATCACCAGCATAAATGGTTTTTTTGGGACAGGCTATGGCAATATTCTGTTAGTCAAAATACTACTGATGGCGATGGCATTAGGCTTTGCCTGGTTAAATCGTAGTGCAGTTCTGCAATATAAGCTATCTGCAAATAACTATGCTGTATTTAATCGGGTTCCCTATTATATAGAAGCAGAAACGCTGGTCTTGATTGTCTTGCTATTTACTGCGGCAAGCCTTGCATCACAGCCACCTGCGATTGATATTCCTGATTTAACGGCCACCTGGCAGGAAGCACTGAATACTTTTGCACCACGTATACCACGTATAGAATCCCCTAGTCAGGCGGCACTGCTGGCAGGCGAGGCGGGACGAACTGCCATTATTGGTCAAACGCCTTCTGCAGCAGCAACGGCCTGGTCAGACTATAACCATAATATCGCAGGTATTTTTATCACGGTGATGAGTTTGCTTGCCATGCTCTCCTATAAAAAATCATTTCGCTGGGCCCGTTATTGGCCCGTTGGTTTTATTGGTTTAGGGTTTTTTATTTTATTACGCTCTGATGCGGAAACCTGGCCCAATGGCACTATGGGGTTTTGGGAGAGTATGTTGGAGAACGGGGAAATATTACAGCACCGTATTGCGACCTTATTGGTTTTTGTTCTGGGTACTATGGAACTGCGTGCCAGAATGACACAAAACCCTGAGAGTAAACTACCTTATGTTTTTCCTCTGTTGTGTGCTTTTGGTGGGCTAATGTTGTTAACGCATTCGCATGTGGGGTTTCAAGCTAAAACCTCGTTTTTAATCCAGACTGGGCATACTTTTATGGGCCTGTTTTCCCTTCTTATGGCGGTCGGTCGCTGGCTGGAGTTAAAGCTGGATCAACCAGGCAAAAGTATTGCCGGATTTGTCTCTGTCTTTGCTTTTTTTCAGATTGGTATGATTTTAATGTTTTATCAAGAGCCGCTTTATTAAATGTAGGGTGCATAAAGTGCATCTTACACCTTCTGTATTAGCATGTTAATATTTTGGGATATTAGCACGTTCCTCTGCACTGGAGGTATAGTAAAGTCAACACTTGCGGCTATAAACTTAGAATATGAGTGGTTAATAAAAATATTTTCAATAAGTCATGAATGCTTTAATCTTATTCATTATTTTTTCTGCGGTTAATGAAAACAATAGCTTGTAGCGTTATTTACGGCTCAATGACATTACTTCTATCTCTTTATCTTTTTGCGAAAGATTTGATTAGCTTCAAAGTAATCATATTTTTTTTGTGTTATTTGCAAGTGTCTACTATACTCAATTTGTACTGTTAAATAACACTGTTCTTAAATTTACTCTGACTCTGCAGCCCTTGAATATCAATAGGTGTCGTTAAGATGAAGAGGCTAACAAATGTCAAAAAGGAACTACAAACGAGTATGAGCGATACACTGAGCATTCTTAATGTTGCACTTATTGGGCTTTCTGAGCAAGAGAATAAAAATATAGGGCAACTTTTTCAACTTTCACATAAGCGTCAACGTAGTTACAATCTGGTAGCCATTGTTGGTGAACAAAAAATTGATATTCTATTTCTACGTTTAAGTAGTCAGCAGGCAAAAATTGAAGCCAGTCAGCTTTTAAAAAAATCCCCGCATATAGCGATTGTTATTGCGGCAAAGGATGAGCCTGCAAATACCGCATATCACTATACTCCATACCCCTTGAAGGCTTCTTTAATCCTTGATACACTCGATAACATTGACTGTTCTGTCAATGCACTTACGACACCGGAAAGCGAATACAATGCTTTAGTCGTTGACGATAGTGCAGCGATGCGTAAAGCATTAGAAGTTGAACTGCAGCGCATTCCCCAAAAGCTTAATATAGATCAGGCTGACTGTGGCGAGGCTGCACTTGAGCTTGCCGCGCAAAAAAAATATGATCTTATTTTTCTGGATATCGTCATGCCAGGAATTGATGGCTTTGAAGTGTGTAAGACACTACGCAAAACCATTAAGAAAACCCCCATTATTATGTTGACCGGAAAAACATCGCCTTTAGATGAAGTGAAAGGTGTTATGGCGGGTTGCAGTACCTATCTTACCAAACCGGTTGATCGCAATGAATTTCAAAAAGTTCTTAAA
Organism: Methyloprofundus sp.; assembly: GCA_013138555.1. Taxonomy (GTDB): domain Bacteria; phylum Pseudomonadota; class Gammaproteobacteria; order Methylococcales; family Methylomonadaceae; genus Methyloprofundus. The sequence continues at coordinate 4,101 of WTCN01000039.1, forward strand.
CGTGTTGTCAACTGGCTTGATGAGTATCAAAAAAAATAAATGCAGATTTCTGCAGAGTAATATACAAAGATTTACCCATAAACAGTAAAACTAATTTCTACCTTACTAACAATAATAGAGGCTATAAAAATGAGTATTCAAAGCATATTGGTTGTCGATGATTCACCTACACAATTAGATAATATAAAAAACATAGTGGCTGATGCAGGTTTTCGCGTTATTACTGCGGACTCTGGCGTTAAAGCGATAGAAAAAGCGGAGGCAGAGATGCCGGATCTTATTTTTATGGATGTCGTTATGCCTGATATGGATGGTTTTCAGACTTGTCGTAAATTAACATTAGGTGAGAAAACAAAGGATATTCCTATTGTTTTTGTAACCACAAAAAATCAAAAAGCTGACAAAGTCTGGGCGCAAATGCAAGGCGGAAAGGCACTCGTCGGTAAGCCTTATGAGGCTGATGAAATCATCGACCAAATTAAAGCCTTTAACTAGGGGCAGCTTATGGCAGCGCAATTAGAGCCTAGCTCAGCACTCAATCGTTTAGATAGCATCGTTACGGATATAGAAAAGGGTGACTCACTTTATAAAGCTGATTTACGTTACGGTGTGATGATTGCCGATATAGGTTTTCTAATTGCACAAAATACAGCCAGTGAAATTATTGAAGGGATAGAGGTTTACCCCTTACCCAATTCAGCCAGGTGTATGGCTGGATTAATTAATCTTCGTGGGAACGTCGTTCCCGTTTTTGATTTAAATTTAGTACTAAACACAGCCTCAGCGGAGACTAAAAATCGACTTTTATTAGTTTTAGGTGAGGCTGAGCACGCAGTAGGGATTTATATAGAACAATTGCCTCAAGCAATTAATAAATCAGTTGTCCTGACACAGCGCCCACCGATACCCTTGGTGTTAGAGAAATTTGTCAACACTGCCTATCTGGCAGAAGAAAATATTTGGCTTGATTTTGATTATGTAACGTTATTTAAAGCTTTAGCGGCTGGAGAATAGTGATGAAAGGTGTTTATTTTGTAATAAATGGAGA